>JAQUZJ010000077.1 GCA_028691375.1 Candidatus Altimarinota bacterium
GATATAAAAATTATTGAAAAATTAAAAAATCTAAAAATAATAACAGTCTGAGAAAATGCCTGAATAAATCAGGAAATCATAGATAAATTTAATAAGCTTAGTTTAAGCAATAACTAGGGTACCGGTACCCATATAATCTTTAACAAATTGCATTATGAAAAAAATATTTTTTCTTGTATTGGCCTTCATGGCTTTTGCTCAAAGCACTTCTGCTTTGGAATTCTATTCTCAATGTTCTTCTGTATTTAATGCAAATGATTGACAAAGGACGCTTCCAATGATTACTATCAAAGCTTCTTCTGGTGATGA
Organism: Candidatus Altimarinota bacterium; assembly: GCA_028691375.1. Taxonomy (GTDB): domain Bacteria; phylum Patescibacteriota; class Gracilibacteria; order BD1-5; family UBA2023; genus STD2-258. Next base: position 310 of record JAQUZJ010000077.1, read on the forward strand.
AATTAAAAAGGATAAATGAATAAGCATCTTGATACCTGAGGATTATTTTTTTAGATTTGATTACAAAAGTCTTAAAAATATTTCTATAGATTGATCCGCTAAAACAAGTGTTTGAACAGGAATTACTATATCAAAAAATTTAAGAACACTATTTATTTCGGTTAATACTAATTTTAAAGCCCTGGAGTATATTACTATATCTTGATTGGGGATTATTGTCTATAATAGAGAACAATGATTTAGAGGACTTGGGATAGATATTAATGGAAATTGAACCGCTTTTGCTTATGAACCAAATGGAATAAGAATTGATAATTCTGATCCAAGAAGAGATGTGTGGGCTCCATATGAAGTTTTTAACATGACTTGAAGTTTATCTTCCAAAAAAATTAATTTAAATTGGATAAATCCTTGAGAATATGATCTAGAATGAGTGAAAATAGAATTTTATAATAAAAACAACAATCAAATAAAAGAGGAATTTGTTTATGGAACGGTTAATACATTTTCCTTTGAGGATAATATAGATTATGCTTATTTGAAAATAAAGACATGAGATGTTTCGAAAAATTATTCTGAGTGAATTGTTTTTGATTTGGATAAATTAAGAAATGAAACTATTCTTTCTGGTTCTTGAATCACAATAATTTGATCTGGTACTATTTCAAACACAAATTCTTGAACAAGCGCCTGAAGTTGAATTATTTCCTGAACTGGTTCAGTAAAAGTATGAACCATAAATTCTTGAATTTCTTCATTAAAGAAAAAATATATTTCCAAATTAATTTCATTATCAAAGTCTACAAAAATAATCGATGATTATATAAATAAAAAAAAGAAATTCGGAATATCTATAACAAAAGAAAATAGTCTTATTGACAGAAGAAATAACTTAATAATGCTTTTTGAAACTTACTATACTGAACCATTAAAAAGAGTTTCAGTTATACAGTTATTGAAAGTCGAAATTGCCAAATTAAATGTGGAACTAAAAAATCAATAACACTATTTTATAAATTAAATATATTGTTTTATGAACAAGAAAGTATTGTTAATTTCTCTAATATCCCTAATTTTGCTAGTGACATGAATTTATTTTTTGATACAAAAAATAAATAGAGAAAGTATTTTAACTAAGAATATAGAAATAGAAAACACAATAAAAGAACAAAAATGCAATGTCCCAGAAGAAAAATATTTACAATTGTTCGATAATTACGTGTCAATTCAAGAATATGAAAAATCTTTTGAAACACTTAAATTATATGTTGAATGTTTTAGAAAAAATTATGTTAATAAAGATGAAAAATATAAAAATCTTTTATTAAAAACATGAACAATGTATGAGGATCGGGCAAATTATCTGAAAAACAAAAATGATTTTGACAATGCCAATAAAAAGAACAAGCTCGCAAAAGGGGTTTTTGATTCATTATTAAAAAATTTTAGTTGAAGCACTATTTTGAGTGATAATGAAAGAAAAGTATTGGAAACAAAAGTTATGAATTTAAAATAAGATTTATAAAACCCTAATTTTAGGGTTTTATTTTTGATTTTTTTTCAAAAAACATATAATTTCAGCGCTCTTATTTTTTAAAAAATATTTTTATGGTACCAAAAAACAAAAAAATGATTGTTTTTGATTTGGATTGAACTCTTGCACCCAGTAAGGCTGAAATAGATTCTGAAATGGCAGAATTGTTAGTAGAATTATTAAAAAAATATAAAGTTTCTGTTGTAACCGGATGAGATTACGAAAGATTCGATAAACAGATTTTTCAATTTATTTGAGATGATGAAAATATTTTAAAAAATTTTTATGCTTGCCCAACTTGCGGGACAAAAATGTATGTTTATAAAGATTGAAATTGGACAAAACTTTACTCTGAAGATCTTACAGAAAAAGAAGTTGAATATATTTTAAATACTCTTAATGAGGCAATAGATACTCTTGGTTTAAGACCAGAAAAAACATATTGAGAACTTGTGGAAAATCGTGGAACTCAGATTACTTATTCAGCTTTATGACAACAGGCTCCACTAGAGGTTAAAAGCGTTTTTGATCCGGATTTCAAAAAAAGACTAAAAATAAAAGAATACCTTGATCCAAGATTGGAATGATTTAGTGCTCTTGTTGCATGAACTTCATCGATAGATATTACAAGAGAATGATTAGACAAGGCCTATGCTTTGAAAAAATTGGAAAAAGAATCAGGAATTGCTATAGGAGATATGTTATTTATTGGAGACGCACTTATGGAATGATGAAATGATTTTCCCGTGCTGAAAACTTGAATAGATGCTCTACAAACCAAAGATCCTGAGGAAACAAAGAAGATGATAAGAGGGTTGGTCAAATAAGTAAGTTTTAAAAAGAAAAAAACCGATTTTATCGGTTTTTTTCTTTTTAAAACTATTTTTTACTTTACTCTTATTTCATTCAAAACCTTCAATGCTTGCGGTCCAAGTTGGGTATAAGCAATGCTAGTTCAAGTTTTTGCTTTTATAAAATTTGCTAGAGCTGTTCCAGTTGCTTCGTCAAAAGTTCAGAAATCTCATTTGTAATATCCATAATTAGCTAACATTTTTTGTAATTTAGTTACATCTTTTCAGGTATTTCCAATTCATAGATATTTATTAAAATTGTAAATATCTTTGATTTTTACAATTTTTGGTTTTGGAATTTCTGTTTTTATAATAGGTTTTTCTTCTTGAGTTCAAGAATTTGTAATAGTTCCAGTCAAATATGTTTGGTTTCAAGAAAGATTAGTTTCTCAATTATTAGTTATTGTTCAAGTTCAAATTTCTTGAGGATTTATAAATCATTGAGTTGAATCCGCTCAAGGTTCACCTAATTTTCAAGAATCAGAAATAGCTCAGGCCTGGTTATTATTTACAATTATATCATTAGGAATGATATTTTTTTCTTCTTGTTTTTTTTGAAAAATTGTCTCTATTTTGATTTTTATTTGATCAAAACTGTTTTTTATAAAATCACCATAAACAATTACTGTTGTTCATAATATTAAAAAAATGATTACAAAAAATGAAACTTTTAAGAATTTTTTTCTTTGTTCTTTTTTCTGTTGTTTTTTTGCTTGTATTCTTTTGTTTTCCATAATTTCTTTCTTTTTAATGTTAATTTTTAGGATATTAATTAATAAACGATAAAAATCAATTTAACTTTTACTTTTTTGAAAAAACCATAAAATGAAAGTGTATTTTAGTTTTTAACTATCAAATTATGAAAAAAATTTTAGCTATTTTGGTTACTTTTTCATTTTTTATAAATAATGCTTTTGCATATTGACCCAGTGCTGAAGATATTAAAAATATGATGAACGGATGACAATGATGACCTAGTGCTGAAGATATGCAAAGACAATGAGAAGCAAAAGGGCTTGTTCAAATGAAGTCTTGAATTGCTACTTTTAAAAATTGAGCTGAGAAATGGAAAGTCCACATGGAAAAATGTAAAAATAATTGATGAGATACTTATGGAAAACTTTTAGAAGTTCAAAAACAAGTTGATGAGGTTGTTTCTATCGTAAATAATGCCAGTTCTATTGCTGAAGCACAAAAAGGATTTGATATGATTGATTCGATTACTTCGACAATAAATGATGTTTTACCTAAATGTGCAATGATGAAAGAATTACCAAATCTTGTTGAAAGAGCAGAAAATGAATACAAGAAATTAGAAAAATGATTGGCAGAAGTAAAAT
>JAQUZJ010000017.1 GCA_028691375.1 Candidatus Altimarinota bacterium
TTTGTGGATCCGAGTGGGAGGGAGAAGAAGATAATAATATTTTGGGGAGAAGATTATTTAAGTCATGAATTATTAAGATTTGACTGAAAGGATGCTTTTAAAAAGAAAGCCGAGGCATATAGGGATTATCTTATTTTTAAATGATGAAATGCAAATAATATAATAGTTGCTGACTGAACAACATTTAGTAACTGGCAAAATGCATTAGAAAATAATTGAAAAATAAAAAGGATAGTTTATTACTGACATTCTTGAGATGGTTGATTATATTTAAGAGACCGAACTCCAAATGATTTATCTGATAATCACATTGCAAGTCTAGAATCAATAGTTCCTTCAAATTGGGATCAAGATTTTTTACTAACACACTATGATGATTGATCTCAGGATCATAGAATATCGGAACTAAATACAAGTAACGCTACAGGAGCGGGAATTAGTTTATATTGATGTAATTCTTCATCTATGGCAAAAGATTTTGCAAAACAATTTAAATGAATAGCCACATGAAGTAACTCTAGTATTCATTATAATAATGATCACCCATTTTGAGTTGAATATATTCCTTATACTGAATGAAATTCATGATGGTCAACATATAATTATAAAAATCAATAATTATTCTTAATTAAAATGACCAATGAAAAATAAACTAATTTTGATTTTGATTTTATGATTGATAATAATTTCTTTAACTTATTATATTAACCAGAATAATTTAAAAAAACAAAAAGAGTTTTTTGGTTTTTCATTTATTTCAATATTAATGAACATTAAGGAATATTTAAAAGAAAATCCAGAAGCTAAAGAAATTTGATATGTAAAATTTTTTGAAAAAATTAATAAAAACATTTCATTGTTCGATTTATATTTGAAAATCACAAATAATAGTCAAAGGAATAATAATATAAGTAAAGAATTTTTATCGGATTTTACTTTAATAAAAGTTAAAAATAATTGTTTCGCCTTTGGATTTAATCTAAACAATGTAAGTAAAGATTTTGAACCAAAGAAATCACAGTTTATTAACACAATGTGACGTTTAGATTACAATATTCCTTGATCTTGTAAAAAAGATCAAAAATGTTTTATATATTTTACAGAAAAATGAATTTTGGGTTACAATGAAGCTTATGATTGTAAATAAAATTATATAATTTTTTCAAAATTTTCCATAATCAAACACTCACCACTTCCCGCGAACCTCCAAGCTCGCGGGTTTGTGTAAGACTAAAACAGATAAAAAAGCTAAAACAACCACAACCCCAATAGCTGAATACAAATACGATATTCTATGAAGAAGAATAGAAAAGAAACTATATACCAAAGAAAATACCTTTCTATTCAACTTCAACATTAATTGAAATACTACCACTAACAACAATATGTCAAGGTCTGATTTTTTAACTCGCCCAAATCTCTACTATATTCTAAGATTTTAGGATAAGTTCCTAATTTGTATTATAGTATTTGATTTTAGATTATTGTAAAAATTTATCTACTAATTCAATAAATAAGGCAATAGATTTTTGAAATATCCGCTATCTTGTAAGGGGCACTGGTTACTGTCAATAGTTAATATTATGCCATCATTAATACAATCTGTTTTAGAATTTATAATCTGATTTCAATTTTTTACATTTCAAATTATTCAAGTATCATCATTTGCCAGTTGTATCGAATCTGATATATCAATGATACTAACAGATCATCATGTTAAATATATTTTAGTTCAAACTATTGAGTCAATAGTCAAATAATTTCAAGATCATGATATTGATCATGTGGATATAATATCTCAAACTTGGAATTTTAAAGCATCATTGTAATTATTTAAATCCAATGCATTATTAGTTGAATCAATAGTTCAAGTTAACGATGATATTGTTCAGGATGAAGTTCTTTTTTTATAGGATCAAAGCATATAACTAGTATTTGTTTCTTCCAAAGAAGCAGCCACCTCATAATCTTGTGCATAAACTCATATTTTATAACTACTTTTGGTTTTTGGATCAGACATGTCTTTTATATCTTGAAATAAGTCAAAATTAATATTTCACGCTTTATAGAGATCTGAAGTTGTAAGATCCTTTCATTTTAAAAAGAATTTTCAGGCTCACGTTCAAGTATTTGAACCATCTTTTACAAGGCCAAGTATATCAGCTCATTGCATTGATATTTTTTTTAGTGAATTTGATATTAAAGATAAATCAGCTTTTCTTTGGCTATCTCTAGCTGTTGCTAAATATCAACTATAGCTTATAAATCAAATAGTAGACAATATTATTAATATTCATATAACAACTATAAGTTCAATTAATGTAAATCCTCCTTTATTTCTTATTTGCATAATTATTCTTTAAAAAATAATATTACCCCCTTAATTATATTTTTTCTTTTTATAAATCAAATTTATTATGATTGATAAAATTATTTCACATTTAGATTATTTTCTAATTAAATGGTATAATTCTATTATAGAACATTTTTTTTAAAAAAAATTTGATTTTTTAAAAAAACGTATACAATACTCTGATTTATTTTTAAGAGTTAAAGTTTAAATAAATGAGTAACACGACCTGACCACATATACCTTGAATGCAGTGAGAAATCATAGATTCTTTCAATTTGTTTTGATTACCAGTTTCTAATGTAGTTTTTTCGACTTGGATATTTATGTTTTTCTTAATAATAGTATTGATTTGCTTCAAACTTAGTCTAAAAAAAGAATGAGGATTTTTCAAAACAACTGGACTTTTTATAGTTTGAGGACTTTATGAACTTACTGCTGAATTTATATGAAACAGAAAATTTGCCAGGAAAGTTGTATTTTTAGTTGGATGAATGTTTTTATTTGTTTTGCTTTCAAATATTTTTAGTTTGTGTCTCGATTGGATTATAATTATTTCTGGTAAAGATCTTAAATTATATAGTTATCTAAGACCAATAAATAGTGATCTCAATACTACAGCTTGACTTGCTATTTCTATAGTTGTGATTTCTCAGTGTGTATCCATATATCACAAGTGATTTTTCAAACATTTTAAATGATTTCTGTTTAATTTTTCTGGACATGGACTTTTTGAAAAATGTGTAAATGTTTTTGTAGGTTGGTTACATGCTATCTCTGAGCTTATAAAAGTGTTGTCGTTATCATTAAGGTTATTTGGTAATATTTTTGCTGGAGTTGTACTTATTGGAATTATTACATTTTTAACTGGTAAATTAGCCATTTTAGGATTGAATTTATGAGAAATTTTTGTTTTACCATTTTGGCTTTTTGAATTGTTTGTTGCTTTTGTACAGGCTGTAATATTTTTTGTTCTTTCTTCAATTTATTTCCAACAAGCACTTGAAGAAAATCATTAAAATGTAAGGACTACAGAAGAAATGAAAGATTTCTTTTGTGTTTTTCCATTTTAATATTAACTTTATAAAATTATGAGTGCACAAGTTGCCACAGAAGTAGCTAGTCAAGCTATAGTTCTTACAGATTTATCTACAGCTTTAGTTTTTGGTCTTTGAGTTCTAGGACCTGCATTAGCTATTGGTCTTATTGGTTTTAGTGCTTTAAGTGCTATTGGTAGAAACCCTTCTGCACTTAACGACATAAGGTCTACAATGATCCTTGCAATTGCCTTTGCTGAAGCGTTAGGTATATTTGCCTTCGTTATTGCAATGATGATCAAATTTGTATAGTAATTTTTTTAAATTTCTCAAATTTCATCGTCATTTTCGTTAAAATTCGTTCACCGTAGTTCCACTACGGCTCACTATAATTTTAACTCACTTCCTCGAACTTTAAGAAATTTAAAAAAAATTATTTAAGAAGACAGATTAAGAGTTTAGAAACAAGAAATCCTTGTCATCCCGAGCCATAGTCGAGGGATATCCTGTGGTTAATGAAGCTTTAAGAGATTTCTCCACTACGGTCGAAATGACAAAGTTTTGATTCTAAACTATTTTACATAATTAAGAACACGAAAAAATGAATTCGTTTATAAATCTATGATCATTTTTGATACAGTTTGTAAATATTACAATTATCATTTTGATAATGAGAAAGTTTCTTTTTCAGCCTTATTTAAAGTATCTTCTTGAAGAAGAGAAAAAAAGAAAAGATCTTGAAGAAGCTCATACAAAAATTGCTGAGTTAAAAGAAGAAGCTCAATCTGAAGCAGATTCAATTATTGGTAATGCTAAAAAAGAGGCAATAGAAATAAGAAATAGTTCTGAAGCTATTGCAAAATCTGAGTGAGTAAGAATAGTTGATGAGGCAAAAAATGAAGCTGAGAATATCAAATCAAAAGCAAAGTTGGACATGGAAAATGAAAGAAAATCCATGTTTGAAGAAATGTGAGAAAGAATCTTACAAGTTGCTTTAAAATTGAATGAAAAATTGTTTACAAAACACGAATCAAATGTTGATTTTATTAAGAAAAGTTTGAAAGAGGAAACTTCAAAATAATTTACTCGTTTTTTTAAAAAAATAAAATGATTGATCTAGAAAAATATTCTAAACAAGAATTAATAGAAATGCTTAAGGTTCTCAAAAAATACAGAAACTTAAGAAAAAACACATGAAAGAAATCTGCAGAAATCTTGAGACAAGATATTTTTTGAGAAACAAGAATTAAAGTTGAATATTTTCCCTCTTTAAACAAAGGAGAAATTACTGATTTTGTTATAATTCTTTTTCTAAAGCTTTTTGGGAAAAGTGTAGAATTAAAAGATATTATTTGGAAAGAAAATACCAGTTTAACCTGAGGAATAAGACTTTATTTTTGAGATGATCTATTAGACATTACTTACGCCGATTTTAAAACCAAATTAAAGTAGAGTAAAATTGGGTCATCATCCTAAATTTATTTAAGGATGATGGAAGAAAATCATTTTATTTTACTAAGTTTGTTTTTAAAAAATTAAGACCAATAAAAGCAAACAAATTAAATAAATTATTATTAAAAAATTTTTATATGACCACAAATGTTTTGGAATGATTAATCAAAGAAATAGAACAAAGAATAGATTCAGCCGACCTAAATCCTCAAGCTGTTTCTAGTTGAGAAGTTATCTATCTTTGAGACTGAATTGCAAAAATTACAGGACTTAGAGATGTTGCTTATAACGAATTAGTAGAATTTGAAAGTGGAGCTATGTGAGTAGCTTTTAATCTAGAAGAAAACTATGTTTGAGTTGTAGTACTTAGTGATTTCAACACAATCAAGGAATGAATGATTGCAAAAAAGACAGGTAAAATCCTTGAAATTCCTGTTTGAGAATGATTTCTTGGTCGCATCGTTGATCCATTAGCTAATCCTTTAGACGGACTAGGACCAATCAAATGAAGCGCCTTTTCTCCAATAGAAAGAGTAGCAACATGAGTTATGTCTCGTAAAACTGTACACGAACCACTTCAAACTTGAATAAAAGCAATAGATTCACTTATTCCAATCTGAAGAGGACAAAGGGAATTGATAATCTGAGACAGACAAACCTGAAAAACCCAGATTGCAATTGATACAATCCTTAACCAAAAAGGAAACGGAGTAAAATGTATCTATGTTGCAATCTGACAAAAAGATTCAAAAGTAGTTGCAATTGCAGAAGAATTAAGAAAAGCATGAGCAATGGAAAATACGATTATAGTTGCAGCCTGAGCTTCTAGTCCAGCTTCTCTGCAATGGCTTGCTCCTTATTCTGGAGCCGCTTTATGAGAATATTTTATGTTCAAATGAGAGCATGTTTTGATAATTTATGATGATCTTTCAAAACACGCAAACGCTTATCGTGAGATGTCATTGCTACTTAGAAGACCTCCAGGAAGAGAAGCTTACCCATGAGATGTATTTTACCTTCATTCAAGACTTCTAGAAAGAGCAGCTAAATTAAATGATGCTTTAGGTGCTGGTTCTATGACAGCACTTCCAATCATCGAGACACAAGCTTGAGATGTATCAGCTTATGTTCCAACAAATGTAATTTCTATTACAGATGGACAAATCTTTCTTGAAACTGGTTTATTCAACTCTTGAGTAAAACCTGCAATTAATGTTTGACTTTCTGTATCAAGAGTTTGATGAGCAGCACAAACAAAAGCTATGAAAAAAGTAGCCTGAACCTTAAAATTAAGCCTTGCTCAATATAGAGAACTAGAAGCCTTTTCTCAATTTGCTTCTGATCTTGATGAAGACACAAAAGCACAACTAGAAAGATGAAAGAGAATGGTAGAAATCTTAAAACAAGATATATATTCTCCAGTTCCTTTTGAAAAACAAGTTGCTATAATTTACGCTGGAACAAATGGTTTTCTTGATAAAATCAAAGTTTCTGACATCAAAAAATATGAAAAAGATCTTTATATAAAACTAGAATCAGAAAAAACTGTTCTAGAAAGTGTAAAAAGTACTTGAGATTTATGAGATGAAACTAAAACAAAATTAGAAGAAGTTATTAAAGAAGTTACACAACTTTACTCATAAAATAAAACAGAATGAATTATTGTTGATATTGTGAAGAAAAAAAAGAAATAACACCAATAGAAAATCCAAATAGCGTTTTCATGATGAATGTAAAAAATATTTTATCAGAAAACAAATATTCATTTTTGTGTATTGATGGTAGAAATTCTTTATGAAACATGGCACATTTTCCATGAGGAAATATGTGACATTTTGCAAGCTTGTTATCTTGAGTAGAAAATGCAGGAATTAGTGTCAATCGTGCAAAGCTTTTTAACGATTACATTGAATTTATTGGTTGAATTGAAAAATTTATTTTCCATACAGATGAACATCCAGGAGATATTGAAATTGACTGAAAAATTGTTTGAAAAACTGGTTGTGGACATATGAGACTTTTATTAAGTACAGATTTGTACAATGTAAGCCCAGAAAGCAAAAAATTTATTTTTGAAAAAATGAGTGGATTGCCAGTTTCTCAGGTTGAAATTCTTAAATGATGACACTGAGAACAATGAGCTTTTATCGTAAGTACAAGCCTAGATTACACTATTCCAAATTTGATTGAAGAAGTACAATATTTTGTTTATGATCAGGGATATTTTTATGATATCAACCAAGAATTTTTGGAAGAAATTCTGAACTCAACGGATGAAAATCTGATAGATTATATAAATGAAACTTGTGACAAACATTTTGGAATTACAGGTGGAAAATTAGCAGTCTGATTACCAATTTATACTATTTAGTTTACAACAATGGCAAATTCAAAAGAAATTAAATGAAGAATAAAATCTGTTTCCAACACGAAAAAAATCACAAAAGCGATGGAGCTTATTTCGACTGTAAAAATGAAAAAGGCTCAGGATTGAGTAATATCTTCTCGCCCTTTTGCTTTAACAAGCCTCAAGATTCTTTCTAGGGTTTTTGATGAAGTAAAAGAAGAAAAAATCAAAAAACAAGGAAAAGATCTTGTAGTTGTGGTTACTTCAAACAAATGATTGTGTTGAGGTTATAATATTAATTCTTTCAAACAAGTTTTGAAATATAAAAACGAGAATCCAGAAACAAAAATTGACTACATTTCAATCTGAAAAAAAGCTCGTGATTTTATTGGTAGGACATGAGAAAATCTTGTGATGGATTTTTCCGATGAAGTAAAAGATGATATTAATGTTGCTTTTTCAAAGAAAATTTCTAGAACAATTATGAATGTTTTTAGAGAATGAAAATATGATAAAATTGTAGTTATTTATAGTTATTATTTGTCAGCCATAAGCCAAAAATGAGTAGCAAAACAATTTTTTCCAATAAGCAAAGATGATGTTGTGGATTATCTTACAAACATCGCTGGACAAAAATTTGAAGTTGAGGAAGCAAATCTTGATTACAAATTTGAACCATCAAAACAAAATATTTATGATAATGCTTTGCCACTTATATTGGATATGATTTTTTATGAAATTCTTCTTGAATCAAAAGCTTCTGAACATGCCTCGAGAATGGTAGCCATGAAAAATGCGAAAGATAACGCCGGAAAAAAAGTATTTGATCTAACTCTAGAATACAACAAAGCTCGTCAAGCATGAATTACAAAAGAAATTTCTGAGATTGTAAGCTGAGTTGAATCGATGAAAGATATGTAAAACAGCTTAAAGTAAAGACAGGCTTAATAATGCCTGTCCTTTTTGTTTGAGACCGGTCTCAATTTTAATTTGATTATTTGACTGAAATCATATAATGATTGCAGTAATTTCAGCTTCTAAAAAAATTTATGAAAGAAAATATAACATTGTTTGTGTGAATAGTGGCTGGGATTTTAAATGCCATTCAGTTTATTCCTCAGGTTGTAAAAGTTATAAAAACAAAATCTACAAAAGACATTTCTATTGAAACATTTATTATATCTATTACGGCAATGATATTACGGCTTGCATATTGAGTTTTGAGACAAGACCCCGTTATAATGATGTTTAATGTATTCACAATAACATTTGCAACAGTAATTCTTTTTTATAAAATTAAATACAGATAGGTAATGAAACTGAAAGTTTACACCGACTGATGAGCAAGATGAAACCCTGGAAGTGCATGACTCTGAGTATATATTACAGATGAAAAATGAAATCCAGTTGAAAAAAGATATAAATCGCTATGAGTAATGACAAACAATCAAGCCGAATACTCAGGAGCATTTTTTTGAGTAAAAAGAGCAATTGAGTTATGAGCCACAGAAATTGAATTATTTATGGATTCAGAACTTGTAATAAAACAACTCAAATGAGAATACAAAACGAAAAATCTGGATTTAAAAAAAATTCAACAAGAATTATGAGAAATTTTGAGTTTCTGGAAATGAAAAATAGAATTTACTCATATTCCCAGAACAAAAAACAAAGAAGCTGATAGATTGAGTAATATAGCTATGGATGGTAATTCGTAATCTGTAATTTTTAATTCGTAATTTATTTATTATGTCTTTTGAACAATTTAATGATCAGGAGAAAAAACAAAGAGAGTTTAACGAACAGGAAGAAAAAGAAAAAATTAAAAAGAAACTTGAGTTTAGTAAGGAAAAAACAGAAATAATAGATAAAATTGATGCTCAAAAGGAGTTAACTTATTTAAAATCTTTGGTTGAGAGATGACTAATAAGTGTAAATGTTGCGAAAAATATAATAGAATGAAAAGATTTGAATAATTCACAGATTGAAGAAATTCTTGAAAAAATTGATGAAATAGAGGAAATTAAGGACGTGGACAAGGTTTTACCAAAGGAATTAAGAATCACAAAAGAAGAATATCTTGCTGCTTTATGAGACACTGAATCTAGACAACAAGCTATGAAAAAACTTCATTGAGCATTGGATTATATTTATCATACTGTACATCCTGAGGATGTATGAATTGTAGATATTTCTTGAATAATTTTACTTTTGAATCAAAATCTTGTAAAAGTTCAAGATCGTACAATAGATATTAAGAGAAATCTTGAGTGAATAGAAAAACAACAAAATCCTACAAAAGAAGAAAAGAAAGGATTTTTCACAAAACTAATTAATTTACTTAAAAGTTAAAATTTATGAATGGTTTAATTCTTTGAATTACAAAAGCTATACTTTCAAGTTTGGATACTATTTTCCGGAAAAAATCTTTGGAAATAAACAAGGTTTCTGCAAATGTTTTTATGTTTATGTGAACAATGGGGACTTTTTTTATTGCCTTAATTCTTTTGGGATTTTGACTTATTGATGTTGCAAATATTTTTACTAGAGGATTTGTTTGTTTGATTTGAATAAACTTTTTTTGAACAATAGCGAACAAAATAGAGCAAAAAATCTATAAAGAAGAAAAACTTTCTGTTTTGGCTCCATACAGCAATTTGGATATTATAATAGTCGTTATTACTAGTTTTTTTATTTTTAGCTGAAAACAGTCCTTGGTTTCATTTTCGACAGCAATTATGGCAGCAATTCTTATAGCAGGATCTTCAATAGATTTTAAAAATTTTAGTGTGCCAAAAGGATTCTCTTCCCTAATTTGTGCAAAATTTATTCGGGCATGAAAATCATTGTTTGTTTGATATATGCTCTTGACATTAAACAGCATAGATTATTTTTTCCTAAATAGTGCTTCTTATTTATTGTTACAATTTATAATGATTTTCCTTATAAGCAAAGATTTTGCAACCATCAAAAATTCTAACACTCCTTTTTTGAAAGTAAGGATTTTTTCTGTTATTTTGTGAAATATATGAGCCATAATGTGATTATTTTTAATAAAAAGTCTTGGGCTTGTTATTTCCAATTTACTCTGATTTTTATCATTGGCAGTTACCTTGGTTTTTTCTTATTTCTTTTTTAAGGATATTCCAACGAAAAAAAATATTTTTGTAACTTTTCTAGTTTGTGCGCTTGTAGGAGTTTGAATTTATTTTAAATAAAAAGTAAGTGCACTTTTTATCATAAATAAACTTTAAATGAAATGGCATGTCAAGCTATTTTTTAGTTATATTTTTCATTTTATTATCCTTTTTTGTTCGGGTTTTTTATAAAAAAAATTAATTTAGAAACTGAAATTTATGAATTTTGGAAGTATTTAAAGTTGAAAAATGGACAAACATCCTTATAATCACTCTGCTAAATTATTGCAATCTTAGATTTTTGTTTTTGAATAAAGAATCACTGACATTATTTTATAAATTAAAAAGCTATAAATGAAGATAAATTTTTTTCAAAAAACTTCAATTCTTTTGATAATAGTGTTTATATTAAATATCGCTACAGTGATTTTATCAAAGCCAGCTTTTTGTGAAAATACAATTGGCTGAACAAAAACTGAAACATCTCAAATTTTAGAGAAAAAAGAAAATCCACGTGATAAAGTTAAAAATGCAATTTATGAAGAAACTTCTATTATTTTACAAAAAACAACAATTAATTGAGAGAATATACCGCAACTTGAAGCTCAAGGTTTAGCGAAATGATTAATAGATGATATAGATAAAAATTGACTATTAAAGGATATTCCATTAAAAAGTAAATCAATCTGGTTTAGCATAGTTTTTTCTATCATATATATAGCAATATATTGCTTGACAATTATTAAAATAAGAAAAACTCATCATACTGTTTCTAGTGGTTCTTTTTGAGGTTTTGCAATTTTAAATGCGTGATTTGCGATTTCAAATTGAATTTTTGATATAGGTTCTTTGTGATATTTGTCATCTACTATTATGTGAACAATCACAACTATTGTTAATGAATATGAAAAAATCAAAATTAAAAAATGAAAGGTGGTTCCTCAAATGTCAGACGATTTTAGAGATAAAACTCTTATTCAGCAAGCTTTTATGAATTTTATTAAAAAAAGTAATGATCCTGTTGTAATATACATAAACTCTGAAAATTCCAAGCAAGATAAATCTAAAAAAAAGGATGTTTTTATAGGAAAGAATTATTTATCTTTAAATGAAAACTTGAATGACAAAAATATTGAAAACAAAAATTCATTAGATGAAACCCTTAATTTTTGGAATCCAGCCATGGAAAATATTACTTGATATTCTTTTAGTGAGGTAGAATGAAAAACCCAATATGAGATTATGAAATTATTATATTGATATGATGAAACAGTTTTAGAATATGTAGTTAGTAGTTTGGGTAGCTTGGATGAAGATCAACCTTGATATAAAGACAGAGTATTTTCTTTAAAGAGAAAAGATGATAGAATAGTAGATGTATCATGGCAAACAGAAAAAGTTAGTTGATGAGGACGTGTTAGTTTTGGAAAATTAGTAGATTAATTTTCAAATAAAATAATTGTTATATGCTTTATAATTAATAATGAATATGTTAGAAAAAATGTCCCCGTTATCTTTGGATAAATTTGAGAAAGATGGAGAAAAATTTAGTGGCATACCAAAAGATATACTTGAATTTATTCAAATGATATCCTTTGAAGATGTAGATGAGAATTTTCACTTACCAAATGAAGTTTTTAAGATGGTAAGAAAATTTAAGGCTACCATTGATAGCATTATTCTTAAGTCTGAAAATAGAATAACCTTAAATTCGAAATTAGATAAAATTACTGAGCTAGTAGAAGGGTTTTTTATGCAGGCTTTTTTAAACACAGAAAATTTTATAACTGTATGTGATTGAACTGTATGTGATTGAAATGAAAGAAAAATATCAAATAATTCTTTTAAAGATTTTACATGAAAAGAAACAAATCCAACAAATGTAATTTATGGTTGAGAAGAACTAGCTAGAGTAAAAGAACATGTTGATTCACTTATAAAATGAGAAATTCTTTGATATAGATTGGAGTTTTCTACAGCAGGATGAAAAAGAGCCTGATGGGTAACCGTTAGGGTTCCTTTTACTAGCATAAATATAAGATTTTGATTTGAAATATGAAATAATAAATTATACAGAAGCTTTTTTAAGAAAACCAAAGAGATTCCACCAGAAGAATTAGTATTTCATGAAAGAGATTTTTATTTTTTAAAAAAAGTAATACCAATATATAAAGAATTTGTTGTTAAGGTATTACCACTTCTTCCCGGAATCGAAAGGGATAATTTTCATAAAATGTTTAATTTAATTTTTATAAAGGCTTTGATTTTGGATTTTATGATAAAATTTAATCCAAATCCAGCTTGATTTTATAAATGAAGTGAACCAGTTGTTCTGAGTGAATCATTTTTAAAAATTACTTGATATACTTGGGAAGAAATAATGCTGTATTATACCAATAAGAGAGAATTCTATAAAAATTTTAATTGACCCAAACCATCAGAACAAGAGTTAGATGATTTAATAAATAAATACTGAAACTCTTCTGAAATAACTACATTAATATATAAATGAGAAGGTCTGCAATATGTTATGAAGAAAGTATCAGAAAAAGCCAATAATTGATGAGGCTATGATTCAGAACCATTTATTTTGACACATAGAACTTGATTAATAAAAATTAAAATTCCTTGGACAAATCATATATATATTCCCAATAATGACAGAAATCCTATCTTAAGCATAAGAACCTGAAATTTATGAGGAATAGAATTTTATAAAGGAGAATCAAACTTTATTTATAACTAAATGTTATGATTAACAAAATTTTTGAAAAAACTTGATTATTAAAAATAAAGGATGAGTGAAGGTTTTTTAATGTTCCTGAAGATATTCTTGATTTTATAGGTACAATAGATTTTAGTTGAATAAAAGAATCTGATTTTCGTCTTAGTATGGTTTCTCAAACCATTGATCAATATAAAGGTTCTATCAATAATCTTACATCAAATTTTAATGATAAAATAATGCTAGAGAGATTATTAAGATGACTTAAAGAATTTGTTGATTGATTTTTTGCACAGATTTTTTGAAAGACAGATAATTTTATATGTGTTTGTGACTGAAAACAGAGAATTATTTCAAATGTCGCTTTTCAAGAATTTACATGACGCGATAGTAATCAGACAGAAGAAATTTATAAATGAAAAGAAAAAGAAAAAGTAGAAATTTGTGTAAATTCTCTACTTGCATGAGTTATACCTTGATATAAATGAATATTTACTATGGCTAATTGAAAAAATGCTTGATGGACAACCGTAAGAATTCCTTGAAGTGAAATAAATTTAAGATTTTGATTTGAGGCAGAAGATTTTGGTGATTACAAAGATTTTTTTAAATTATGATCTATTGATAAAATTTCATTTAATGAGCAAGATTTTTATTTTCTTAAAAGAATAATTGAATTAAGTTGAGATATAAAATGAGTAGTGAGACTCTTAAGAGGAGAAGACTTAAATAAATTTTTTAAGATTTTTAATCTTGTAAAAATAAAAGCTTTAATATTGGATTATATGATAAAGTTTAATCCAAATCCGACTAGTTTTTATGAGATGGACATTATTGATGATAATACTTGAAAAAAATGAGATAAACCAATCGCTTTAAGTGAATCTTTCTTTAATATTACATGATATACAAGTGATGAAGTAGCCCTTTATTATGAAAATAAAAATAAATTTTTTCAGAAAATTTGAAATAGAGCTGATTTTTCTCTTTGAGAAAAATCAGCTCTTATAAAGAGATATTGAATGAAATGAGAAATAATGACTCTTTTTTATAGGTGAGTTGATTTAAAAGACGTTAATCAATCTTTAGATATGCTTGTAAAGAACGCAGAAAATTGATGAGGTTATAATGATATTGTTTTTGTTTTAACAGCAAAGGATTGAACTAGATTACAGATTCCTTGGAGAAATCATGTTTATTGTACATCAAAAAATTGATATGATCAGCAAAAACTTAGTTTAAGAACAGGAAATTTATGAAAATTAAAACCTAAAAAGTAGAATGAAAGAATATAAATTTATAATTTGAGACAGAACATATACAGTTCTTAATGAAAGGGAACTTTCTTTGATATTTGATGTTCTTTGAGGAGAAGATGAAATGTCTTCAGTTGTTCATTGGAATATTATAATGCAATTGGATGAGGATCTTATTGATATAATAAAAACTTATAAATGACTTCTTGAATGTCTCAAAAAGTTAAATGAAAAAAACGCTTTTTTATTGGTTTTTAAAGTAGCGGACAATTTATCAAACATAATAGAAAATTCCTTAAATTTTTGAGAATTACTTGCACGTCTTCCCGAAGAAGAAAATAAGCTTAGAATAATAAAACACATAAGAAAAAAATGATTGGAACAAATAATATTAAATTCAAGTGATTTGTCCAATATTCTAGAATGGATATATGATAAAACAGAAAGGGAACTACTTAATATGTTGTGAGAGGAATTTTTACGTAAAATTCTTATCAAGCCGTCAGATATTTATAATGTTCTTCCTTTTCTTAATGATGAGAATAAGGATTATCTTACAAATATAATTTGATTAAAGTCTATTATAAAAAATATAGACACATTTCAGGATTTGCTTTTTATTCTAAAATGATGTACCCTAAAAAGTAGCAGACAGCTTTTAGATAAGTATAAAAAAGAGGATATTCTGAAGTTATTTAATAATGATAAAGAATTTCATAGTTTTTTGAAAAAATTGTCTGACAGGAAAGAAAAAATGTTTTTAGAATACTTTTGAAAATAATATGTATACATTACCTAAAATTTCTATTATCCCAAATAAAGATATTAATGAAATTAATAAATCTCAAAAAAAACAGGGATTTATTAATAAAATAAATAATCTAGACAGATTAAATTGATGTAAATATCCTATAATAGATGCTCATGTGCATGTTGTTGATTTTAATCAAAAAATAGAAAATCTGGAAGATCTTCTATATTATATGGATAAATCAAATATTTTAAAGGCTGTTATTTTTGGTCTTCCTGTTAAGAAAAACTGGGCAGAAAATGAAAGATTAAAACCAGCTTATTATCTTGAGGATGATAGTCCATGTTACTATTATAGTTTTACAGATACACTAATTGCACAAGAATACCTAAAATTATCAAAAGAAAAACAAGACAGGCTATATCCTTTGATATGTTGATTTAATCCTATGGATATTGATGCAATTGAACATATAAAATACATGTTCAAATATTTTCCTTGAGTTTTTTCTTGAATTTGAGAAATTTTTTACAGACATGATGATCTTACACTGCTTACTTATGGTGATTCTATAAGGATTAATACGAAAGCAACATATCCTATTTTGGAATTTGCTACTGACTATGATTTACCCATATTGATTCATAATAATATAACATCAGCTTGAATTTCAGATAATCCAAAATATTTATATGAATTGGAAAAAGTTTTAAAAGAATTTCCCAAAGCTAAAGTTGTTTTAGCTCATTGTGGAGCATCAAGAAGAGTTTATGCACCTTATTATCATAAAATGGTAGAGAGAATATTAAATGAATATCCATCTTTATATATAGATTACTCTTGGATTATATTTGAAGAAATAATAACAAAAGATATAGACTCTCAAGAAAGATGGTTAGATATAACAGAAAAATTTAGCGACAGAATAATGATTTGATCAGATGTGCTCGGAAATACTATTCACAAAATAGGTGCAACAAATAGTAAATATAACGATTTTTTAACTAATTTAAGTGAGAAAGCAAGACAAAATGTCTGCATAAATACAGCTATGGGCTTATATTGAAACAGTAAAAATAAAGTGGAAAATTGAGAAAAAAGAACATATTGTTTTTTGGAAGAATTGGGTTAATAAATCTACTAATTTAGATATATATTTTAGTAAAATTATCTAACCCAGAAATTTCAGCTCGCATGACAATCATTCTCATGATCATATTCATCTATACCATCAGTACCCGTTCAGCTAAACCCTCCTCCACACGCATTAGGAACAAAACCAAATCAAGAACGAAAATTATTTTCTCAAGTACTATAAGCCCATACACTGGAGCATTGAGAGTTTCATACATAAGGGCCCCAACCTAATGCACAGCCTTCAAGATACCCAACTTCTTGATTATCATAATCTAAAACATAAGAATTTTTATAACTTTGTTTAAAAGGTAAACCTGGAGATGGCCGCACTCAAACGTAACTATCTTCTTTTAAAGGAAATCAACCTACATATCAATTATTCCATTGCCAATATGGTTTCCGAGGAAACTTATTGTAAGTAACTCTTGTTTCATATGTATTAGTTCAGATATTTTTTAAAAAAGCTATCAAGTCCTTTGTACTCAATTTTGCACCATTTAATTGATTTGGCGACCTAATTAAGGATACTTTAGCCGTCCGTATTTGTATAATTTTTCAAGCTTTACTCCTAATTAAAAGTGTCCATCATCCTCAATCAGTGGTCATATCACAATAAACTTGGTTCAGTCATTCCCCAGAAGGATTTATCAAATAAGTTCAGTCTTGATAATCCTTTTTTACTGATAAATATTCTTTACAAGAACTCATAATATTTCATATATAATAATTTTGTTTTATGGCTCAAAGTACGAGTCAGGTTCAACTAATAGTTTCATTGTTACTGAAATAGGCTATATATCCTGAATTTGTGTTTATAACATCAACACCAGTTCAGCTTGTCTGAATAGGATTATTTGTTCAAGACATAACTAATAATCAAAATCTATTTCATCTAATATTTGGAATTCTATTTGTATAATTTATTCATGCATAAGCCTTTTCGGACATATTATCCAAAAGTGAAATACTATTATTTAGACTTTCGAAAAATCATAATAATTTATATTTATTTTTATTATTGTTAATTAAATAAGTATAATATGTTCAATCTAATGGATCTTCTCATCAATTATTAACTCCTATCTTATTAAGAATTTTATCTCATATATATCATTGATATCATATTTCTTCTCAAGAAGCAGTTATTGTAACATAATCATCTGGAATAGGCAATTTTCATTCTTGAGTAAGATAAACAGAAAGGGCATAATCAATACTGTTTAAATCAGTCATTCTGGCACTATCTCTAGCATCTTTAAGATAACCATTAAAGCTAATAAATGCTATTGTAGATAAAATTGCAAGGTAGTTATAACAACAATTAATTCTATAATAGTAAAGGCTATTAATTTCTTTTTCAATCATTTTTTGTTGAATAGAAAACAAGAAAACTTTGATGAATTTTGTTTTATAATTTTGGACATAAAAACTTTGATAAGAAATAAATATTAATACTTTTTAATTTAAAATATTAACAACCAGTCTAATTCAAATTATTTTATTAAGTCTAAATTAATTATAGATAAAAAATTAAATTTTCTAAAAGATTTTTTTATTTTTTACTATATATCCATTCCAAAACTCCCTCCTAAAACTTTCATAATCTCAGGCTAGAATTGCAATTCTAGCTTTTTTTGAGATTTGAATTAAATATTCCAAATTGTGAAGACTTATAAGTTGTCCAGCAAGCACTTCTCATACGCTAAAAAGATGTCTTAAATAAGCAAGAGAATAATTTTTGGAAACATAAGTTTCAAATTCTTTTTTCATAGGAATTCCAGATTTTTCTTCTCTGAATTTTTCGTTTGTAATCTTAAGATTTCCAAAACTAGAAAAAGCAACTCAATGCCTTCAGAGTCTGGTTGGCAGGACACAGTCAAACATATCAATTCACCTTGCTATAGCTTCTACTAGATCTTCCGGAGTTCAGACTCACATAAGATATCTTGGTTTGTTATCTGGCAAATGTGGATTAATCACATCAAGAACTCTAAGCATTTCCTCTTTTGTTTCTCAAACTGAAAGTCATCAGATTGCTATTCATGGAGTTGGCAAATCAGCCATGAATTTCGTGGATTCAATCCTCAAGTCGTCATAAGTAACTCATTGTATGATAGGAAATAATGCTTGTTTGTATTGTCATTTTTCTTCTCTTTTTTTGGTTAGTTTTTGCCATTCGTTGACACTTCTTTCGGCCCATCTATGAGTCCTATCCATTGCTCTTTTTGCATAAGTGTGACTTGAAGTTCATGGAGCACATTCATCAAAAGCCATGATGATGTCGGCTCAAAGTTTGTCCTGGATTTGCATTACATTTTCAGAATTAAAAAAATGTTTTGATCCATCTTTATGTGAACGAAACCAAACTCAATCTTCGGTGATTTTTACAAGTTTTTCTTTATTCTTGAATCCTGTCGAAGAAGTTTGTCCAAGTGAAAAAACTTGAAATCCTCAACTATCTGTAAGTATTGGTAAATCTATGCTCATAAATTTATGAAGTCATCACATATTTTCAATTAAATCTGCTCCAGGTCTGAGATAAAGATGATAAGTATTTGAAAGAATTATTTGACTTCAAATTTCTAAAATTTGTTCTCTTGTCAGTCATTTAACTGTCGCCTGCGTTCAAACTGGCATAAAAATCGGAGTTTCTATAATTCAGTGTTCGGTTGTGAATTCTCAAGCACGAGCCAATCAGTCGATTTTTTTTAGAGTGAAGTCGAACATAAAAACTGGAAAATTAAAAAATTAAAAAGTTGTATGAATTTTATGGATTTGTAGGGAATAAGCAAAATATTTGACAAAAATTGAATTAATCTATAATAAAACTCAAATAT
>JAQUZJ010000078.1:0-2351 GCA_028691375.1 Candidatus Altimarinota bacterium
AAGTGATTAAAGAAGTTAAAAATACAACAAAAGAAAAAGTAAATCAGACAAAAAAAGATGTAAAAAAAGAAACTGACAAAAATATTAAAAATAAGGTACAAAAAGAAATAGATTCTTTGGACACTTTAATAAAAGAAACAGCTAAAAATTCCCAAAAAAACAAAAAATAGTAAGGAATTAAAAACAAAGCTTCAATCCTTTTATTCCTCATAAAAACCAAAATAAAAACTCCAAATGGAGTTTTTATTTTGAATAAACAATTTGTTTTAATTTATCTGTGAAATTTTCCAAGCTAAATTCTGAAGCTCTTTCAGTACAATTTGATTTCATAGAAAGAAAAATCTGTAGATCAAATTTATTAATTGTTTCTATTAAATCATTCACTTTTCCCTCTTTTGGAATCAATATTCAAGTAAAAGAATCAATAATAGTTTCTTTTACTCATCAATCATTAATACCAATAACAGGCACTCCACAAGCCATAGATTCTATAGCCACCATTCCAAAATCTTCATTTTCTGGAATAAAAATAGTTGCAATTGCTCAATTAATATATCCCGTAAGATCATTATTATCCCTAAGTCTTATGAATTCAATATTGGAAAATCATTTTCATAAAGCTAAAAAATTATCTTTCTGTGGATCATTGTTTCAATAAATCACAACTAGTTTTTTGTCAGTAATTTGCTTAAAAGCTTCAATAATGACACCGACTCTTTTGATTGTTGCAAGCTTTGCAAAACTCAAATAATAGGTTTTTTCTATGTTTTTTTCTGGCTTAAATTTGTCCAAATCAACGCAAGGATAAAGTACTTTTATATCATCTCTTCAAGTAATTTCACTAATTCTTAATGCTACATGAGAAGAATTTGCAATTATCACATTCATCCTCTTTAATTCTGCCAAATAAAGGAATCTAAAAACATAAACCATACAAATATAAGCTGGTTTTATAAACCACTTTACCTTTTTCAAATATTTTTCTTTCTGATCAAAAAGATGTCTAGGAATTGTGTGAATATAATAGATTTTTTTCACATTTTTTGCCACATTCCAAACTCCGGAAGTCGCATCTCAACTAAAAATCACAGTTTCATAATTTTTCAAAAATTTAGTTTTCAAAAACAAGTCCAATTTAAGTTTTAAATGCCTCATTATCCCCTTTTTGCCAACCTTTCCAAAAAACCTAACTTTTCATTTTTTCTCTAATTCACTAATCTCATCGTAAAAACTCTCTCTGTCACAAAAATTCATCGCAATATCGCAATCCAAAATATCTCTCATAATAAGAGTAAGCCTTTCTCATCATCATTTCACCACAAAATAGTCGTGCAATATACAGATTTTTGACATAAAAATAGCTAATTAAAAATCATTGTGTTTAATTATATAAATTTTTTGAGTTTTTCAATTTAGATAGATTTTATTTCTATTTCACTAGCTTGGTAGTCAATTCACAAATTCCCAAAATTTTTTTTCTATCTCAACTTCTCTCTCAAATATTCAACCAATTTGCTAATTTCAACTAATTCTTGTTCTGCCGTATCTCTCCATCTTACTGTCACTTTTCAAGAGTCGTAATTTTCGCTGTCAACAGTCACACAATATGGAGTTCAGATTTCGTCAAATCTAGCGTACCTCTTCCCTACTGATCAAGTTTCATCATATTCACAAACAAATTCTTCTTTGAGTAAGTCATAAATTTTCATGGCTTCTTCTTTTAACTTCTTCACAACTGGCAAAATTCAGACTTTGATTGGAGCTATAGACGGCTTCAATTTCATAATAACTCTTGTTTCTCATTCTTCATCTGTAATTTCTGTAATTGCATCACTCAAAACGCAAAGGAAAAGTCTATTCAATCAAACAGAAGGTTCAATAACATAAGGAATAAATTTGCGGTTATTAATTGGATCAAAATAAGACATATCCTGTTTTGACTCTTGCATATGGGCTTTTAGGTCAAAATCCGTTCTGTCAGCAATTCACCATAATTCTCACCATCAAAAAGAAAATTTGAATTCAATATCAGAAGTCGCATTTGAATAATGAGAAAGTTCCTCTGGACTATGATCTCTAAATCTCAAGCTTTCATTTTTTAATCAAACTGTCTTCGTCAAAAAATTCATACAATCTGCCTTCCATTTTGTATGCCATTCAAGATCTGTTCATGGCTCACAGAAAAATTCAATTTCCATTTGTTCAAACTCACGAGTACGGAATATAAAATTCCCTGGAGTTATCTCATTCCTAAAAGCTTTTCATACTTGAGCAATTCAAAATGGTATTTTCTTACGGCTAGTCCTCACAACATTTGGAAAATTTACAAAAATTCATTGAGCAGTTTCTGG
>JAQUZJ010000078.1:2451-3971 GCA_028691375.1 Candidatus Altimarinota bacterium
CATATCTTCTTTTTTTTGCACAAATTCTTTTATCCAAAGATTTTTGATATTTTCTTTCATTATTGATCAATAAGGTCCATAATCCCAAGTATTAGCCAATCATCAATAAATTTCACTTCATTGATAAACAAATCACCTAGCCTTTGCTAGTTCCACAATTTTTTTCATATCGTATGACATAGTTTGTAATAGTTAAAAAAATAAAAATGTAATTGTGCCCCTTGTTCCGTAGGGAACGCAGATCTGCGTTCCCTACTGTTGCGTTCTGTTGCGTTCCCTACCATTGCGTTCCCTGCTTAATATATATTATCTTCATCAAATTCCCATTTTAAAGGATTATTTACAATGTATTCTCTAATTTTCCCTAATTCTTCTTCATTTCTTATTATTCTTTCATAAAATGAATTTTGCCAAGAAAAATTATTGTTTTCAATTTCTTTGTTAATTTTTCTTGTAAAAGAAGATTTAAATCCATGTATTATTTTTGATAAATACATTTTTGTCCTCTGTAGGGAACGCAGATCTGCGTTCCCTACTTTCTGTTTGTGTAGATCTGCGTTCCCTACTTTCTGTTTGTGTAAATCTATATTCCCTGTTAAATAATCCTCAAGTATAATTATTCAATGTAAATGATTTGGCATTATAATAAATTCATCTACTTTGCAATTTTTAAAATGTAAATCACTTTCCGTCCATAAATTTTTTGCAATTTTTCAAAATTCATTCAAAAGCATTTCTCAATCTTTAATTTCTCAGAAAAAACTAATTTTATCCTTAGTACAAATCGTAACAAAATAATGTCAATTTTCTGAATAATTATATTCTCTTAATCTCATATTTTTACGATTCGGTCATTTATACATAATAAATTTAAATTATTTTACATTCTTCAATATACTCCATCACTTCACCCAAAACTTCTTCAAAACCTTTTCCCGTCGTATCTATAACTTTTGTATAATTACTTTTATTCATAAAATCAATTCAATATAGTAATTTTAATCTCTGTCTGACTCTTTCCATTCTGTCTTCATTTGTTTTTATAGCTTCTTCCAAAGAAGAATATTTTTTTTCTTGTCAGCCTCGTCCGTCATCAAGCATTATCCTTTTTGCTCATTCTTCTGGGCTTACATCAAGCCAGATAGAAATAATATCTGGTACAAAATGAAAACCAATTCTCCAACTTACAATTATATCCTTCTGACAATTTTCAACTAATTTTTTAAAATCATTATCCATAGCAATATCTTCCTCAGGATTTTTTTCTATAAATTTATCATATTCAGTTATTGTCATTCATTTTTCCAATGCTCTCGCTCTAAAAATTTGTCCAACATCCGCAGTTGCAAATCAAGTCCTTGCAACAATTTCTTTTACAAGACTAGATTTTCCAGATCCAGCAAGTCAGCTAATACTTATTTTTAAAGGCATATTAATAAATTTTAAAATTTAATTACTTTTATCAAATCAACAGGAGACCGAGGACTGCTATCTATATTTTCAAAAATTTCAATTACCCG
>JAQUZJ010000079.1 GCA_028691375.1 Candidatus Altimarinota bacterium
ATATGAAAACGCTTGACAGGGAACTCATCAGGTTAATAAATCAACCTTATCGTTATACTCTCAAAAATTTAAATCTTTGATATCTCATAGTATAACATTCCAGTCGCTTCTATTGCTTTTTAAGGTTTCTGCAGCATATTTATCAAAATCATTAACAAGAACATGTTTAAATCATGCCATTTCTAATCATAATGCTAATCATCCTGCTCAAGCAAAAAGTTCGATACTCTTAAATTTACTTTTCTTATTTTTCATTATGATTTTGATTTTAAATATAAATCTAATTGTCTAATTTTATTGTTTGTAGTATATATTTTTTTCAAAAATTGCAATTGTTTGCAGTATTATATTCTTTTAATCCATAAGTTAATCTTATTTTTTAATAAAACTTTAAGATTAACTATTATAACTTGTTGATTTTAGTTCTAAAGGTAAAAATCTATCAATTTCATCATCTGAATAAGTATAATCTCAAGTCTGTGTATTTGGATTAATTCATAAACTAATTACTACTAAATCATAAGCTCAATCTACCTGATTTGGTGCATATCTATTATTTATTTCGAGCTTATCTTTTAAGTTATTTCTTCTAAAATCAACATCTAAAGAGTTTCCATTTATAATATCTCATATCAATGATAAATAATCTTCTCTGATACTTAAAAATGATTTGGCAAATTGTTTGTGTTTCTCAGCTAATTCTCAATAATTATATGTTAATGTAATAATAAGTAGAATAAATTCTGAAAGCGTTAATGAGATACTTATAATTCAAATTATTTCTATTTGAGAATATTTTACTTGCAGTATAGTAAAAACCAAAACTAAAGACACTAATATTATATTCCATTTTTTGAATTTATTATTTTTTTTATCAAGTATCTCTGCACATTTTTCATGAATTTTATGAGTCCAGACTACTGATGTGAAAGATTGTTTAGCTATTCATAAATTTATTTTATCCATTATATTTAAGTTAGTGATTAATTTATTGGTACCTTAATTTGACTACGAGCCACGCAAATATTATTCTTAATTACATAACATTCAACAATATGATCTCATCTATAACTTGTTGTTTCTTTCTTTCTCTCTCTTCAATCATCTTTTACTATTTCTCATCTTAATTGTCAATTCTCTTCAGCTTCACTTCAAAAATTCCTTACCTTCCATTTAATCTCATATGGCTCAGGAATATTACATTTATCTATTATAAATTCAAGACTTTTTTTCTTTCATAGTCTTGTTTTATTTGCAATAAAAAACGAAAGTAGGTTTGTTCTGAATCAATCAATTTCAACTCGACAATCAATTGAAAATTGATAACTATTATTTATTTTGACTTCAAATAAGTCTTCAATAAATTGCTCCTTCTCTGATCTAATTATCTTTTTGATTTCATTATAAACCGATGAACTTGAAGGGAATTCACTTCAAAATATTTTTTTCCATTCATCAACAGCACTTTCATACTTTTCTTCTTCTATAAATTGTGTGGCTTTTTTAGCTCTATTCAATGCAGTTTCTACATATGAGTAATTATCATCGTCTATATTATCAAGTAAATATTCAAAGAAATTTTTAACTATCGTGTGATAACTTTGAATATTATAGTCATATTGTCATAAAAAAGCTATAACAAATTCTTCTAATTTATAGGATTTTACAGTAAAACTTGTTACTTCTCTTGACCACTTTTTAATTATTTTTGATAATTTACATGTAAGTCATCAGGTCTCACTATTGGAATCAAAAAATTCTTTTATTTCTTTTCTAGGATCAAATGATTCCCAACTTCCTCAGTCTGATGTGTTTGGAATTATAAAAGTTCAATCTTCTTTTTCAAAAGCAGGAAGTAGTTCTATATTATGAGTTCAGTCTGAAAATTCAATTAATATCACTTTTCACCATCATTTTATTCCATCAGTTGTAGTATAAGTGTCTTTAAGAATATTTTTAATCTTTCTTATTAATTCTGATTGTCAGTTTCATTCATGTGAATCATATTGATTATAAATCTCTTCAGGGAGTTTTATTAATACATCTACATCTTGTTCAGGAATAATAGGACGGATATTTGTTTTCTTTTTATAAGAACCAAATAAATATTTAGTTTTTCAGTCGTATTCATTTTCATAGAAATATCAGTGTACTGTCTCACAAACTCAATTATATTTAGTTTTTGCATCTTCCTTTTGATTTGAGGTAAGTTCAATATTATCTAATAATTTTTTAAAATAGTCATCCATGGTTACAAGTTAATTTCAATTTATTAAATCATTTAAAGATCCTATATTATTTTTATCAAGATATGTTCATAAGTGCATATCAGAGCGAGTATTTAAATTGATTCAATATTTTTCTTCAATAGTTCAAATATGAGTATCACTCCTTTTTTGTCTAAGTGGTCAGTTCTCATTCCTAGACCTATCTCCTCTCATTCAAGGAGCGTCATTGCTCTTATGTGCCATAAATATATTTTGTTTAAATGATAAATTTGTTTTTACATTATTTATTTTTCTAGATATGTCAAATTATTTTATAGAATAAAACAGAATAAAGCAAGAATTGATAACTCAACTTATATAAAGGAAAAATTGTATTGATTTTTATTTATATTCTGTATAATAACTTTACTATTATAGTAAATAAATCAAATGATTAAAAATATAACATCAAAACAACAAAGAGTATTAAAATATTATGAAGATTATATTAAAAAGAATTGATTTGCTCCTACTTATCAACAGGCTTGAAATGACTTGGAACTAAGTCCTAGCGTAGTATTCAGTCATATTAAAAATTTAGATAAGAAGTGATATTTAATTTCTTCTTGAAAAGAAAAATCAGTTCAGATTCTTTCAGATTCACAAAATATACCATTAATATGAGATATTGCATGTGGAGAGCCAATTAGTGTATATGAATATTGTAATGATTATATTGATGTACCAAAAACAATGCTTAAATGATGATGAAGTTTTTATTGATTAAAGGCTGTATGAAGAAGTATGATAAATGCCTGAATAAATAGTTGAGACTTTTTGATTATAAGAAAACAAGATGACGTAGATAACTGAGATATTTGAGTAGTAGTGATGTGAGAGTATATCGATGAAGAAAAAGCGACTTTAAAGAAAGTCTTTCATAATGGGAAAGAATTAATTTTAAAACCTGAAAATGATAGTTTTCCTGTTACAGTGATAAAAAGTTGAGAAGTAAGAGGTAAATTGGTTTGAGTCTTAAGAAATTATTAATATATGGAGAATAACTTTCAAATTATACTAAATTAATTTAATTCTAGAGAATATGCAGTATTATTGTGGTTAAGGGTATTCTTCTTGTTATCATATTTAAAAATGATGTTAGAATCTCATTTAAATGATTATTCTCTATTTGGTTTTGTTTTTATAATTTATATAGTAACTAACTTATTTAAGGACTATGAACAACTTTTAATATTAAAAATTTATATTTTTTCTTGTTTCCATTAAAATACGTTATTTTATATTATCCACTTTTATATTTTCTTAGGGTTTTTATGAACTATGAAAGTTTATTTGTAAGGATTAGTATAAAAAATCCAATTGCTGATTAAATTTATTTAAATTAAATAAATTTTCTTCTTGAAGAAATTTTTATATGGAAAGCAAAGAAGATATAAATAAAATCATTTTAGATTTTAAAACAGGTTTATAATACTGGATATAACAAAATAAGAGGTAAATATATTTTATATTTACCTCTTATTTAAAAATGTACTTTAAGTTAAACACTAGCTTTCCTTATCTCAAATTCAAGATAGGTAAAAATATTTAATGGTCTATTATTCTTGGTGGGCGAACCGGGGCTCGAACCCGGGACCTCTTCCTTAAGAGGGAATTGCTCTACCGACTGAGCTATTCACCCGAATTTTTTTAGCCCGTTAAATCTAATGGATTTTTCGAAAAAATCAAATT
>JAQUZJ010000018.1 GCA_028691375.1 Candidatus Altimarinota bacterium
TTTTGTATTTTTATATTGTATTCATTTTTTTGATGGTGTGTTGAAGTTCTTTATGCTTTTTTTGCAGAAAAAAAATTCGTAAATAGATGACTTTTGAAATGACCATTCTGCCCAATTTATGGGTTTTCTGTACTATTGGCAATATTAGCGGAACCAGTAATAAACTCATTTTCTATAAATAATATTACAAAGTTTTTATTTATATTTTTATATTCAGCAGTAATAACCACTATAATTGAATATATAACTGCATATCTTTTAGAAACTTATTTGCATAAAAAATTATGGGATTATTCAAAATTCAAATTTAATTACAAATGATATATCTGTCTATGATTTTCTTTGACTTGGTGATTATTAATATCTTTTACACTATTTCTAATAAATCCTTCCGTGATAAAAATGTTTAAATTTATTCCTGAAAATATCTTAGAAATATTTACATATTGATTTGTTTTGTATTTTCTCATAGATTTTATTTTAGCTATAAAAAAATCTCTATATGAAAAAGCAATCAAATTGATGCAAAATCTTTAAGTTTCTGGAACAAAAGTTTCTGTTCCCTATATCTTTAATTCATAATTTAAATAATTATGTCCAACCAAGAAAGAAAAATCCGTAATTTACTGGAAAAATGAGTATCCGGAATAATTGATAAAGAAAATCTTGAAAAAAGGTTAAAAAATTGAGAAAAATTAAGAATCAAATTCTGAATTGATCCAACTTGAGCTCAAGTACATATTGGTCACTGAGTACCGATTATGAAACTTAGGGCTTTTCAAGATATGGGTCACCAAATTGTCCTAATTATTTGAGATGCAACTGGTCAAATCTGAGATGCATCTGATAAAGATGCTGAAAGACCAATGCTCAAAAGACAAGAAACTCTTGCAAATGCTCAGAATTATATAGATCAAATCTGAAAAATACTTGATGTTTCAAAACTTGAAATTCATTATAATAGTGAATGGATGGATAAAATCAGTTTTTGTGATGTTTGAGAACTCGCAAAAAATTTTTCTGTTGCTGAGATGCTTGACCGTGATAATTTTTCAAAAAGATACAAAGGTTGAATAAGAATAAGTTTGCAAGAATTCCTTTACCCACTTATGCAATGATACGATAGTGTAGCCATCAAAGCTGATGTAGAACTTGGTTGAAATGATCAATATTTTAATCTTCTCGCTTGAAGAAAGCTTCAAGAAGCCTTCTCTCAAAACAAACAAGATATCATGACTTTTAATCTAATTGAAGGTACAGACTGAAGAAAAATGAGTAAAAGTTATAAGAATTTTATTGGATTGGCCGAATCTGCAAATGATATGTTTGTAAAACTTATGGAAATCAACGATGAATTGATAATCAAATACTTTGAGCATTGTACTCTACTAGATCTTGAGGATATCGAGCCTTACAAAGACAGAATGAAGTCCTGAGAAAATCCTAGAAATATCAAACTTGATCTTGCTTTTACAATCACAGAATTTTATCATGGAAAAGAAAGTGCAGAAAAGGCAAAAGAATATTTCTTAAATTCAATTTCTGCTTGATCAAGACCAAAAGACGAAGATATTGAAACTGCAATTTTGAATGAAAGTGAATACGAATTATTTGTATTAATAAAAGAACTAAAAATTTTCTGAACTTCATGAGAAATAAAAGATGCCATCGCCTGAGGTGGAATCAAAATAAACGAAGAAGTTGCAAAAGATCCAAAACAAATTATAAAATTGGATAAAAATACCAAAACTCTAGTCCAAGCCGGAAGGAAAAAATTTAAGAATGTGGTTTGTAATTAAAATAATACTATGTTTTTTATTCTAACTCTCCTTTTTATAATCATGGATTTATTCTCAAAATACTTGTTTAATTTGTTTTTAAAACAAGAGATTTTTTTGGTGTGAAATTTTGCGAGTTTAAAACTGATAAAAAATCCTGGAATTGCTTTTTCTATGCCAATTTCTGGATTGATATTAAAAGTTTTAACCGTATTAATAATTGCATTTTTGACCTACTATTTCTTTAAATTTGAGAAAAAGAATAAAAATAATATAATGATTCTGACGTATTCTTTGATTCTTGGTTGAGCCATTTGAAACTGAATAGAAAGGATTTTTTTTAATCAGGTGACAGATTTTTTGAAAATAAAAAACTTTGCTGTTATGAATTTTTGAGATATTTTTATTACAATTTGAACTATTATTTTAATATTTTTTTATAACAAAATATGAACGAAGAAAGAAAAATAAATGAGGATATTCTTGGTCCGTATAAAGTTGATGCTGTCTATATTTGACTTACTAGTCTTGGTAGTATAATTTCTGGATTCATTGGTTGAATAGTTATTTTTATAGCAATATTTTTCTTGTTACAAAAAACTTGATGAGTAAGCTGAGTTTACCCGTTTTTATTTTCGTTAGTTGGACTATTTTCTATTTCGATGGTCGCATATTTAAACTTATTTTTGAACAAATTAATTCATCCAGAAAAATACCAAAGATGAAGTGTTGCATTCACACAAATGACGATTTTTCTTATAATGTTTTATATCTTCATTACTCCCTTGTATATGTTTGTTTGATGAGAAACGGCATCAAATCTAATTTATGTTTTTATAATTCATATAACAATCTCAATTTTTGGTACTTCGCTTATTGGTGAGATTTTATCGAGTTATAGATATATTTTGATTTGAATTTATGGAAGTTTTATAGGACTTTTCTTTGCAATATTTATGGCTACAGCAATACTTATTAAATGATGAGAAAGTTATTCAAATTCGCTATATTCACTTATTTGAGCAATTATCATAATTAACTTTTTCATTGCGACTTTTAGAAGTATATTTGAATTTATTTACTACAAAATATACCAATTAACCTGAACAGATATGCTCGGAGATATTTTTTATCAAATTGAGCTTGAAGAAAAAGAAGAAGTCAAAAAAGCACAAGAAAATTTAGAAAAATTTTAAAATTAATTTTTATTTATGCCACTAAAACTTTGAAAATATCGTCATTTCAAATGACATCTTGTGAAAGTTATTTGAATTGCAAAACATTCAGAAACACTTGAAGATGTTGTTGTGTATATACATTTATGAAAAGATTCAATATGAAGAGAAAATTCTCTTTGGGTCAGACCTTTAGAAATGTTTAAATGAATGACTAATAAAAACTGAGAAAGTATAAAAAGATTTGAGTATGTTTGAGAATAGGTTGTATATTATCAATAATGATAATAAATTTTAAAAAATTATTTCAAAAATGTTTTATTATCAAAAATAATTTTTTATTAATAAACGTTTTTTTATATTGTAAACAATAAATTTGACAATCTTATAAAAAAAAATATATTTGAGCCTACGAGTGAAACCATATTTATACAAGGTTTTCTTTTACTATTTAATAATAATTTATGTGATTCTTAGACCGTTTAATATGATGAAATGGGAATTTAAAAATATTAGTATCACCAGAAGAACAAATACCAGAACATCAAAAAAATAAAGATACTGTATCAGATGCTGTATCTAAGATAATAAAACCACAAGAAAAGATTGAAACAACAAAAGGATCTGATTTTATAGAAATAGAGTATGCTGAAGATGGTGCTAAAATAATATACATAGTTCCTGAAAAAGTCAAAAAGCCTTTAGAATTAATAAATTATATTGACAATATATTTGGTGGAAATAAATATTTTGTCAACCTTGATTATAGAGCTCTAGAAGATATTATTTTGGGGAAAAAAGATTTGGAAGGCATGGTTTTAAATAAAAATAATTTACCGAGGAAAAAAATTGCTGATGATATTAATGTGTTTTCAGCGAGCGAAAGGGGATTATATAAAAGTATGATGAATAAATATGGTTTAACAACCGAGTCAATAGATTGAAAAAATATTGTAAAGTGTAGTTTTTATAAGCTTATTCCATATATAGATATAGACAAATTTATAGCCTGTTTATGGACTGAATGAATTAAATGAGGATTAAATATAGAAAGGATAAACGAGTGAATAGAATATGCTAAATATCATTCTTCAACCAAAGCAACATTTAAAATAGCTGAAGATATATTATCCGAAAATCTTACACCTTGTAATATAAAATATATAGATTCTGTTATAGGTTCGTTGGATCAAAAAAGAAAAAATATCGTTTCTGCTAAAGATTTTTTAAGTTGTATTCCTCAAATAAATAGTGTAAATATTCAACTCGCACAAAAAGTACCATGAAAACCTTGAAATAATGGACTAACTGTTAATGGTGAACTAACTATTGCTGAAACGGAAGATGTTGATATAAAAAAAATTTGTTGAAGTTGAGTTAAAGTTGTTGATTTCTACAAAGAATGAGAAAAAATACAGGTATTATTATCAAGTGAACCTGGTTATGTTTTCATAGAAAATATAACCAGGAATCTTAGAAGAATATCTGTTTGACAAAAAATTTATTATGAAGGTGATCTTGATGGTATAAAATGAATAATAAATATTCCTGATTGATACGAATTTTATATTAAATGAAACGTAATAGATACACACATAAAATCTAATTGAAATATAACAATAGAATGAAATTTTTCTTGAGTTATAAAATCAAAATGAAATATAACTATAACATGAAAAGTAATATGACCAAGTAGATTAAGGGATGGTCAAACAAAAATTTTATGTAAAAAATGGGAAGATTGATGAGAAATAAAACTTTGAAAAGTTTATATGAATGTAAATGTAGAAAATGTAGCTTGAGATATAAAAATAGATTATGCTGAATTTTGTTCTATATTTTGAGGTGAAAACATAAATATAGCAAAATCAATAGGTTCAAGAATAATATGAGGAAAGATCACGATAGACTTAATGGATAAATGTAAGATTTTAGGTAGAAGTATAACTATAAAGGAAAAAAGAAATTTATCTAGAGATGATGAATTAACAGAAAGTGACATCTATAAAAAACTTACGGAATCAATATTAATAATAGCTATGAGAGATATTGCTTCCGAAAAAAGGTATCTAGAAAGATTAAATGATGCTTTAAAAAAAGCAGAAAATGAAGATGACAGATTAAAATTAGAAAAAGAAATTAAAAATATAAAAGGATTAATTGAATCAAGAATAACAAAGGATAAATTAGAATTATGATTAATGATGAGATGAGCTAGTGATGATGTATTTTCAAGACTTATGTATCTTGATATAGATTGATTTATTAAAGAATTTTTAAAAAAGGATGGTCAAACAAAAAAAGCAGAAATAAATGTTTTTATAGAAAAATTATTTGAAAAAATAGAGCAGTGTAAAAATATTTATAATACATCATATTATTGAGATATGATACCATTGCCTTTATCGGATAATTTATCTCAGAATAGTACATTTTTTCGTGATTGAGGTAATATTTTAAGTCTTGCAACAATCGGAGAAGAAACCATAAAAAAAGAACGTAGTTTTAAGGCAGAAGAAATTTTAAAAATAATAAAAAGAAAAAAAAGAATAATCTGAACAATAAATTGAGAAAAAGATGATGAAAGAACTTCAACTAGAGAACCTATTTTAAGTCATAGTGAGATACTAGCATATTTTAATGAAAATCATGGTGTCTTGAGAGTAACTATTGATAAACTTCATGATTGATGTATAAATGACATTACTATGGATTGAGTTGGTATATTTCTAAAAAAAACCGATGTTCTTCCTAAAGAGGGAGAGATTATACCAATAGAATATAAAATGCCATCACTAGATGGAAAATATTATAAATTAAACAAAGTTTATATCAGAATAACAGATGTATCTGAAAAAAAATGATTAGTACATATGTGATGACATTTTGTTCAAATTTTGAGCAGTAATGATATAGCAGATGTTAAAAGTTATTTTACAAAAGAAATCAAGGAATGGAGAAAAAAAATGGTTTATAAAAAGGATGATTGAAACAGTAAAATAATTCAAAACTAATCATACAGTATAAAATTTTAAATAAAAATAAAAGCTTTCTTTGAGAAAGCTTTTATTTTTTAAATATAATAGCCAATTACCAAAAGGCCAATACCTAAAAGATTAGTAAAAACTGCGAAAATCGTAGGAAGAGATTTTATTTTTATCAGTTTTTTTAGGGTTGTGCTGTACCAATCTGGAATGAGAAATAATAAAATACCTTTTAATAAACAAAGCCAACTAATGACTGTAATTACAGTAGATAAATTCCATCACCAAGTGTTATGGAATGCCACCATTATATATCAGATAATGACAGCTATTATTCATCCAAGATAACTTATGGCAATATTATTAGCAAAATTTTCAAGCACTCTTTCAAAAGTTTTTGGTTTAATAATTGCTCCAATTCAGATACTCAAATACATTATCGCAAGTAACTGTAAAATATGTACATCACTCATATTATTAAAGTTAAAAAATAAATAATAAATTTGTTTTCACACAGGCATTATAGCGAGTTTTTTAGGAAAGCAAAGTTATTTGTTTGAGGTTTGAACAAAAATAAGTAGGGAATGCAGATCAATCTGCATTCCCTACTTTGTGGTATCTTTTATCTATTCAAATCTCAAAGCATCAATTGGTTTCAGTTTGGAGGCTTTTGATGCTGGAAGAAGACCGAAGATAATTCAAATTAGTACAACGAAACTAAAAGAAAGTATTATAGATTTTGTTGTAATAACAGCTTTTATAAGACTACTTATTGCAAATACTGTGACAAAACTCAAACCTATTCATATCAATCAAGCAAAAATACTTATAAAAAGTGCCTCAATAAGAAATTGCCATAAAATATCACTTTTTTGTGCTCATAAAGCTTTGCGGATACCAATTTCACGAGTTCTTTCTGTAACTGACACAAGCATTATATTCATAACTCATATTCATCAAACGATAAGTGAAATTGCTGCAATTCAGGCTAAAAACATTGTCATTGTTCCTGTGACTTCTTGGATTGTTGATAATATTTCACTCATTGAACTGACTGAAAAAGTCGCATTGCTAGAATCTTTTATATTCAAATATCTCAAAAGTTCTTGTGTTATAAATGATTTCATAAATTCAGATTTATCTGAACTTGTGATCTCTATGTCTACAGATGAATAATAATGAGTTCCAACAATTTTGTTCATCATTGTTGTAACAGGAATAAAAACCCTATTATTTGTTTGAGAATTATCTGCAAGTACTCATTTAATGGTAAAAATTCCGCTTTCTAATTTTATTTCTTTTCATATTGGGTCAGATCAGGAAAAAGCATTGGTTGCAAGAGTTTTTCATATGATTGCAACTTTACTATTTTCTTTGATATCATCATCTTCAATGAAATCTCAGTTTTCAACAGTTAAATTTTTTAGAGTTTTATAAACTGGTTTAACTCAATAGACAGAGCTACTTGAATTGTAAGTTCCATAAATAAATTGTTTATTGGTTGATACTGTAGGAGAAATATTTTTTACTCAATCTATATCTTTTAAAAATGTTAAAAATTCGTCATCTATAACATTAGTTTTTTTTGTATTTCATCAACTAGAACGCACACCCGATTGATTTGATCATCCAGGTGTAACAGTGATAAGATTGGCACCCATGCTATTAAATTTTTCAACGATTTGTGATGTTGTTCATTCTCATAGTGCGAGCATAACAATAACAGAAAAGACTCAGATAATGATACCAAGCATACTTAGTCAAGATCTTAGTTTGTTTGTTGTAATTGAACTCAAAGCTCATAGAATGTATTCTATAAATATCATTGAAATTTTAATTTAAGATTAATCAGTCTTTTATATAAATACGCTTTTTGGCATATTTATCAACTTCTGGACTATGTGTGATTATAATAATTGTTTTTCATTCATTATTTAGAGACATCATTAGTTCCATTATTTCTTCTCCAGTTTTGCTGTCGAGTGCTCAAGTTGGCTCATCTCAAAGTATGATTAAAGGATTAGTAACCAGAGCTCTCGCAATTGAAATACGCTGTTGTTGTCAACCTGAAAGTTCATTTGGAAGACTATTGAGTTTGTCTCAAAGTCATACTTTATTTAATGCTTCAGTTGCTCTTTTTATCCTTTCTTTTCATGGAACTCATTGGTATATAAGAGGCATCATTACCTGTTTTATTGCTGAGGTTCTAGAAATAAGATTATAACTTTGAAAAATAAAACCAATATTTTTTCTACGAATAAGAGCTTGTTCATCATCTGTAATATCTGCAACATTCTCATTATTAAAATAATAATTTCAGCTAGTAGGATTATCTAACATACCAATTATGTTCATAAGAGTACTTTTTCAAGAACCAGATTGTCCTGTTATAGAAATAAATTCTCATTCGTTTATCTCCAAATCTATTCATTTCAAAACATCTATTGTTTGATCACCAACAATATAGGATTTTTTTATGTTTTCAAGTTTGATTAGATTGGGCATAAATTAGTTTAAAGTTAAAAGTAGAAAGAGTGTCATCACTCGTGAGATACGATAGCGATGTAGTAATCTATTGTTATTACAAAAAAGTGGATTTAGATTGCCACAAAATTTTCTTATACAAGAAAATTTCTCGCAATGACGATTAATTTCCTCAACCCTGATTAGGTCATCATTCTGGTCATCAATTCATTCATTCTTCAGGTGGTCTTGTGGATCAAGATCATCTGTTCATTCATCATGTGAATGAGAACATATCAGGATATTTTGTCTTTAATTGATTTCTTATAGTTTCTTCGGTTTTTGAATCTCAGTTTTGTCTAGCTTGTCTCATTTGATCAAACAATTTTTTATCTTCTTCGGATAAATTTTTAAGTTTGTCATTGAGCATTCAACTTCCTCTCATACTTCAAGATCAATTAAGCATAGCTCAACTTCAAAATCTTCTTCCTCTATCTCATCATCTATGACTTCAGCTTCATCCAGATTGAATATATTTGTTTATTCTTGT
This sequence comes from Candidatus Altimarinota bacterium, assembly GCA_028691375.1. Classification (GTDB taxonomy): domain Bacteria; phylum Patescibacteriota; class Gracilibacteria; order BD1-5; family UBA2023; genus STD2-258. The sequence continues at coordinate 8,951 of JAQUZJ010000018.1, forward strand.
TTTCATATCTTCTTCTTTTGGCGGTTGTGGACCTCATAGGGAACATGAAGTTAATAAAACACAAGAAGTTGCCATCAGTCCTATAATTAAAATCGTGCTAGATTTTTTCATAATTAATAAAAATTAAATAATAAATTATGTTTTAATGATTTTATCATCAATTTCTCGAACTTCTATTACTATTTCATCATCATGGTTCTCATCATCCACCTCAAGGTCCTCAGAATAGTGATTTTTGAGTACTAGTTGATCAACTACTGGCACTCACAGAAACTTTTCTAATTACAGTTTCTCATTCATCTAGTCAACTTGCTATTTCTATGTTTGAAGTATTACTCAATCAAGTAACTACTTCTGCAATTTCTTCTCAGGTTCAACTTTGAACAAGTACAAATGATCTGTTTTGACTTTTTTCTATAAAAGCCGTTGGAATTACTAGAATATTTTCTTTACTTTCTGTGATTATAGAAACTTTTGCAGTCATTCAACTGTAAATTTTATTTTCTCATTTGTCCATTGATATTGTAACTGTATATGAAGTAACTCAGGAAGTTTCAAGTGGAGTGGAATCAATTTCTTGTACTGATCATTCAAATTCTTTATCAGAGAAAGAATCAAAAACTATTTTTGTTTTTTGTCAGATTTGAACTTTTGCTATATCTATTTGATCAAGGGTAGCTGTAATTTTTATTAAATTTGGATTCTCTATATATACATATTTTTCTTCATCAGACGTAATATTATCTCAAACTTTAAAATCTATTTTACGAGCAACTCAATCAAAAGGTGCTTCAAGTCTGTACTTATCCAAATTTTTCTTTGCACTTTCTAAGGATAATTCTTGTTTTACTATATCATTTTCAGCTTTAGTAATTTGTTCACTGGTAGGTCATTCTAGAGTTTCAGTTAGTGTTTGTTTTGTTACAACAAGTTGTTTTTCTTGATCTTTTATATCATTTTCTTTTGTCTGAATTTGAGTGTTGTATGAATTTTGAGTTTCTTCAAGTGTTTTTTTAGCACTATCATAGGTATTTTGTAACTTTACAACGGAAATTCATTTATCTGTGTTTTTTATATCAATTCAATTTTGTAATTCTTTAAGAGTTTGTTTTGCATTATCTAAAGAAATGGCAGCACTAGTTACAGCTTGATCTTTTTTCTTTATTGTATTATCACTTTTTGTTTGAGTAACAGATGGAGATTCAAGAGATTGTATTGTGGAAATATCACTTGCAATTGAAGATAATCTTGATTGTGTAGTAGAGCGTTTGGAACTTGCAGTATTTTTGAGAGAATCTAATTGAGATTCTGTAAAAGTAGATGATGTTACACTGTTCCAAATTACATTGTAAGTATTATCAGTAAGTTGGAATGTAGTGTTAAATAAATCTTTTGTAGAATCTAAACATTCTAAAAGAGAATTTAAATCAACAGATAAAGGATCAATACTGTTAACTAAAGAAGAAACTTTAGCCTTTTTATTTATTACTTGCCGATATGAGCTTTCCATAGAATTTTTTAGAGAAAGATTTTTTGTTCATATATATTCATAATAGGATAATTTGTTTTTACTTTGATCTGTAATACCAATCATATCATCTACATCGTTTGCTATTGTCTCTGCTTCAATAACAGCATTTTTTATATTTTGAATAGCATTAGTAACTTTCAAATTATAACTACTTTGAGTTTGAATGATTGATTGTTTTTCAGAAACCTTGGTATCTTCAAGATCTTTTTTTGCAAATTCATAAGAATCTTGTTTATCTGCAACATCTTTAATAGCCTGATCTATTTGGTCTTGATTTACAGTAGTTGAATTTTTAGCATCTTTTAAGGTATTGTTTAAAGTAAGTTCTTGTTCTTTTAATGAAGTATTGAGCGAATTTATTTTATTTTCAGCTTCTTTTTTTAGATCTTCTAGGCTTTGTTTTGATAAAATTAACTTTTGTTCGGCAGAAGTTACATCGTTTTTGGCTTTTAATATCTGACTTTTATCCTTTCATTCATAAAGCTCTTGTAAGGTAATTTTTGAATTTTCAAGACCAATTTCACTCTGCTTTATTGTGTTGTTTACATCAGATAGGTCAAGTTCTGCGATAATTTCTCATTTTTTTACTTTGTCTCAGTCTTTGAAATAAACCTTTGCTACTTTTCAAGTTTGATTAAAACGTATTTTTTGCTCGTCTACAATTTCTGCTGTTCATGTTACTTTTATTGCATTTTCAATTGTAGATTTTTTTACTTTGGATGTTATATTTGTGTAAGTTGCGGTTGTACTTTTTCAAAAATAATGTTTATATCAAAAGGATCCGGCAACTATTATAATGATAAGAAGAATAATTTTTTTAAAAGTTAAAAATTTTTTAATTCTTTTTAAAGGATTGATTTTCATAAAAGATTGATTATAAAAATAACGTTTAGCACTATAACAAAGATATGTAAGAGAAATGTAAGAAATTAAAAAATTATTTTAATTGTTGTTCATTTATCTTTTTCGCTTTCTATTTGGATTTTCCAAGAGTTTATATCAGCAATTTTTTTGACTAATGAGAGTCATATTCAAAATCATTCTTGATTTCTAGCTTCATTGTCTTGAAAAAATCTATCAAAAACTTTTCCTAGACTTTCTTTTTTAATTCAAATTCAGGTGTCTTTTATTGTTAAAAATCATTTATCAATTATTATTTCGATTTCTCATCATTCTCTATTGTATCTGATTGCATTTGATAAAATATTAGAAAATAATATTTTGAAATATTCTTCATTGGTTTTTAATTCTAAAGTTGTGTTTTCTGTGATTTTTAGTTTTAAATCTTTTTCTATGATTTTTACATCGTAATTTTTTGATATTTTTTTAATTTCTTCGTTTATATTAATATCATTATATTCTATGTTACCATCGGCACTTGCAAGATTTATAAGAGTTTCGATGAGAGAATTCATTTTGTCCAATTCTTCAATGCTTTCATCTATATTTTCCTTGGGATTCTTTTTTATTTTTGCAAGTTGTAGCGAACTTTTTGCAACTGAAAGTGGAGTTTTGAGTTCATGTCCTGCATTGTAAATAAATTGTTCCATATCTTTCATATTTTCTTCAACTGGAGTCAAAGTTTTATCAACAAATTTGTAAATTACAAAGTAAAGTAAAATTGAAAAAATAGTCATTATAAGAAAATATTCTAAAAAATCTTTCAATACTTCAGTTTTTGTAAATCTTGATTCTGAGAATAATAATACAGATATATCATCTTGCAATTTTTCAGTTGTAAGATAGTATTCGTATCAACCAAGATTTATGATTTCATTTTTTCCATCATCATTTTTTCCATTAAGAATTTCTTTTATAAAATCAATATCTTCTAATGGTGAAAAAATTATTTCCTTTGTTTGAGTTTTATAGACTATAATATTTTGGCTTTTCATTCTTCTCGGAGCATCGGATAATCACCTAAAAGGTGGTATATTCTCTTTTCATCATATATTTTCTCATCAAGAAAAAAGCATATTTTTTAAAAAAGGACTATCTTTTGAAACCGTGCGAATCATATCTTTGAGCCTTTGAATTTCTTTATTATTTGAATCTATATATTTGAAAGTAAGAAAAAATATATCCAAAAAAATTATTATAATAAAAATTATAACAGTAAAAATTAAAGACAATTTCTTTTTTTGTTTTTCAAGATGTTGAATCGAATTTATGTGCATAAATTAATATAAAGTGTAAAAAAGTAGAAAAGAATTAAAATTAAGTTATTGCTAGGAGTGAGAACTACGTGGTGATCTATTGTAGTTATAAAATTGGATTTGGATTGCCACGAAATTTTTTTCAAAAATTTTTCGCAATGACGATTTTTACTACTTTATCAAATATCAAAATCATTTTCTGGTTTCTATAATGTTTTCTCAGAGTTTTTTGCGGAGATAAGAAACATACATATCAACTGTTCTTGACAACATGTGTTCATCAAAATCTCACCAAACTTTTTCAAATAGAGTTTTTCTGTCGATTGGGATTCATCTGTTTTGAATCAAATATTTTAATAAATCAAATTCCAGATTTGATAATGAAATAGTTTCTCAATCTTTTGTGACCGCTCTTTTTTTAATATCAATTTCTATTTCATTTACTTTTATTATATCAGATTTATTGGTTGCATTTCTCCTGTATATAGCTTCCAAACGGGAAACAAGTTCTTCAAGATCAAAAGGTTTTCCGAGATAATCATCGGCTCAAATATTTAATCCATTTATCACGTCTTTGGTCGTATTTCTTGAAGTTAACATAATTATAGGAACACTATTTCAATTTTCTCTGAGTTCTTTGCAAATTTCTAGACCATTTTTTCAAGGGAGATTAATATCAAGAACTATTACATCATAATGATTTTCCAATATTTTTTGTAATCAAGAAACTCCATTATAAACAGTTTCTGTTTTGATTCATTTTATCTTTAAATATTCGGCAATATTTTTGGATAATGTGACATTGTCTTCAACTATTAGTACTTTCATTTTGGTTTTTACTAATTTTAAATCTAGATTTATTATAATAAAATATGTAAAAATAGTGTAAGAAAATGTAAAAAAGCTAGATTATGCAATAAAAAAACCACAAAGTAATTGAAAACTATTATGGCTTTTATACTAAAAACATTAAAAGAATTATTTTCAAAAGAAATAACTAACTAATTTTTAAAAAAACTTTAATTGGGTTTATAAAGGCCTCGGTAATTTTACCGAGGCCTAGTTTAATCTTATAGTTAGAATCTAGAGATCCTTTACTTTTAGATTTAATTGATTAGGAAACAACTTAAAAAGTATGCTCCTAAGACTGTATTTATGCAGTCGTTGATACTGAAATTTTTTTTATTGCTTGTCATAAAAAATATTCCAAGTATCAATGTAATAATAATAGTACTACAAAAAGTAACTATTGCACATACACCAACAATATTTTTACCTAGCATTAGGAATAAATACATTGCAATTCCTAATGCTATCGGGATTTTATGAAGTTTGAAAATAGCTATTATCGAGGCAATTAGCACAAAAACAAACATCATCTCAAACATTTTTATGGTATGAATACTAAAGGGATTAATTAAATATATTCCTATTGTAATAATTAGTCCAAATATACCAAGAAAGCATGTATATTCAACAAATTGGTTTTTATTTTTAGACAATCCTTTTATAAACAAAATACCACCTTCCTTTTTTGTTTTTTTGTATGAATGTTATTATGTATAAACAAATTTCACCTCCATATTTGATTTTGTAGCAAACTTGTGTTGATTAAGTTCATAAAAAGGTCTATTTAGCTATAACCACACCACAATATAGATTCATACAGTTTTAGTTTATATCAATTATTTTTAACAAGTCAATTTTTTTTATAACCACTTTTTGTAAAAAAGAAAAAAATGGTTATAAATTAAACAATAATTATAAAAGTATTTTATGGCAAACAAAACTAAATTTTTAGCTAGCTTGTTTAATTTATCACAGGATATAATAGAAAATATCCCGTTTGAAATTATTGATGAGTGGATAAAAAGTGATCAATCTCTTGAAACTGCAAAACGAATTCTTGAACCCACAAAAGTAAGATGAATATCTGTTTCATCTGATTCTGCGGGTCTTAGTAGTATAAGTATAGAAAAAGAACTTATAGAAGTACTAGGTATTATAAGTTATCCAAAAGAAATAATTTATTGAATAGGGAAGTCGATTTGAGGTCAGTGAATTGGTATTTGGGCAGCTGATAATACACAAATGTTTTTTGATGAAAGCATTGATCCAAATAAAGTTGTATCAGCCTTTTTATATTTACAAGAAGTTGCATTGAAAAAATGTGAAATCAACATTTGATTTTGATTGCATTTTTGAGAAAAATATCTTATTTGATGAGGGCTTTATTGAGAAGAGGCCGATTTTATAGAAATGATTGCTGAAGATAATGCCAAAGGTTGAGAAGTTTTGATTTCTGGGCAATTATGGAATCTTCTTGATAAAAACCAATTTAAAATGAGTCCTGGAGAAGATATTAACCATCCAAAAGATGTAGTTTATAGAATTGATTCCTGAGTCTTACTTAGAGATGTTCCTATAAATTTAGATTATAACTACCCAATTCCTTTTTCTCAAGAATTTTTCAAAGATTTAAGAAAATTTTATAGCTCTAAAGACAAAGATTTACTTGATGTTTTGAATGGCAAATATTTACAAGAAAAAACAATCGTACTTGTAGAAAGAAAAAAAGAAAAACACCACATAGAAGAAATCTCTCTTTTAAATGACATTGCTCTTTATGCTCTGATGGAACAAGGGTCACATGATATTTTAAAAAACTATAATTGATTAGAAATAAAAACTGTTTGATCACTTGGAATTTATGAATTCGACTATTGTGATGATGCTATTAATTTTACACTTGCTTTCAGAGAATCTCTAAAAGAAGAATGAGTAGAATGTAAAATTTGAGTGGCAGACTGATCAGTGATTATCTTCAATTTAGCGAATTGAAATAAAGATATTGCATGAAATCCTATAAATATTGCTTCAAAATTAGCTCAAGATAAATGAGAATTTGGTAAAATTTATCTAACCAGAGAAGTTTTTGAAAAGTTGGAAAAAAGATATTTTGAATATGAAAATATAGAAGTAAATGTTTCAGAAATTAAGATTAATGCCATTAAGATATAAAAGGGCTCTAAATTTTCTAAATTGTATAAATACAATAAAACTAAACATAAGTAAGTTAAGAGAAATTTTAATCTCTTATTTGGATGCCCCACATTGCCATTCTGAACAACATTTTGGTCTTATCGAATATATTTTACACAAATTATCTTCATCTAAAAATTTACAGTGTCTACTTAGCATTAAAGTTTTTGAACGTAAAGATATCATTATTCGATCTGACCAATATAATCTTTTGCAACATTCACCACATTTATAACAAGACATAGAATAATAATTTAATAATAGAAACTTTTAAAAATCACTTAATAATTCATCATCTGGAAAATATCTAGCATTTGTTCTTAGTTTAAATTCCATATTTATGATTTTTTTAAATGAACGACTTTAACTTTTTCTTGCCTTTATTTTCAAGTTTTTTAGCTTCTTGTATTCTTCCTTTTTCAATCAATTTTAAATCTTTTTGAGCTTTTAATTCTTCTGGAACAATTCATCTTTTTAGCATAGTTTTTCTTGTTTCTTTAGCATTTGAAACAAGTTCACTTTCAAGATTTTGTTTTCAGATAATATTTTTTTCTTTTATATTATGATCTGTCATGGCATAGATAAAATCTTTTGCTTTTAATTCAACTTCACTATCAAAATCAGCTAAAGCTCTATTTTCAGGTATTCATCTTTTTGCTTTTAATGCCTTGACTGACATATTATAAAGAGTTTCAATTTTTTTGTTTTTGAAAGTTGCAAATTCTACAGGAAGAGTAATTCATCTATTATAAACGGTCTCTTCTATTTTTTCTTCTGAAATTTTTAGTTTTGCTCTTGCTTCAAGTCTTTTATTTTCTTCGCTTCTTTGTTCATAAATCTCTTGTTTTCTTGTTTGACTTGCAAAATAAGTTTGAGCAAAGGCTATTTCTGCTTTTCTCGGATCTCAATTTTGAGCTATCAAATAACAAGCATATCTAGTTAAAAAGTAATTTTCTTTTGGTCTTCATCACTTAATTGAGGTTTTTACCGGCTCCGGTAAAAACTCATCTTCAGACAAAAAATTATCTTTTATTATTTGTCAGCTATTTTTGCAAGAATCTTTTGCTTTTTCTATTACTCGTTCAAATTTTTGCCATTTTACATATCATAAAGTTTTCATCAAATCTCTTGCAGACCAAAATTCAAATCAAGTTTCATCTGTGATTTTTATATCTTCAAAAGATTGTTGAACCATTCTTATTAAATCTGTCATTTTTTAATTGAATTATTCGTAAAGCTATTTTGAATATACTTTTTTTATTCAAAAATTCAAAGAATTTTTACCTTATTAAAGAAAATATTCTCTAAAACAAAAAGTAGATGTCACTTAACGTTTCAATATATCTGATGTTTGCCGTAGCGATAGCGGAAGAAAATTTGAGAGAGGGATCCCCTCTTGGCACACACCTTGAAAATATAAAATGCGTGTCAGTCCCGAACCGCTTATCCCGTGTTATGTGATGTACCCAGAAATTTCTTCTTCCTTAATGTATTTTTTGGCAATTATTTTAATTCAAAGTAACATTAATAATGAGTTACGCATTTATTATTTTCGCAAGTGCAGGTAACATTTTCTCGACGAGGAGCTTCGCCAATGAGCGCTCCTTTTTCTTGAGCTTCCTTTTGCATCTTGGCTACATATTCCGAAGTATTGCATCCCCCAGTATACCAAATATATTTACAATCTTCATTTATTGTGCAACAGTTTTCCTCTTTATTGCAAATTTGTTCTGGTGCTTTAGGTTGTACTGCTGTTTGTGGTTGGCAGTCTGCTTTATTAAAAGATATAAAATATTTTTCGGTTGCATCTTCAACGATATATGAATACTCCATGTCTATACCTTGATTAAGCAGTTTTTTTGCATCACTATCTTGGCAAACATTAGGGCTTAGGGACTCCTTTAAATAGCTATTGCTTAAACTTTTTGTATCTACGTTGGTAAATATATAATGATAACGAATAGCGCTTGGTTGTGCTGTGATATCAACCAGTTGGGTTGTTTCATCCAACTGATTTGGCAAAACCATTTCAATTTTTATTGCTTTAACCGTTTCTTTGATAAGGTTTTCTGTGGAAAGTGTAGAATTCATTTCCGTTGATTGTTGCCCAGTTGATTCTTGTTGTATTGAACTCCCAATAAATCCTAGCGAATAAATTACGATAGGAATTGCTATAATTGCAGAGAAAAATAATTTATCAAAGGTTTTCGTTTTTCTGTTTTCTTTCGGAAATGTATTATTAACTCTTTTCGAGATAATTAAATATAGAAACCAAATTACGCTGTATACCAAACTTCTAACGACTATTTGACTACTATCTAAGTATGATGTTTCGGTTGCAATTGGTTCTCCGGTAAAGGCTGAAAATATAACACTTATTAAATTACTAAAAAAAATCAGTATTAAATACATTTTCCCAAGTGATACTGCGTTTTCTTTTAATTTTAAAAAAGCCAGAATTGTATAAATAGTAAATGCAATTAATCCACCAAAATATAAGACATCAAGAAATGCCAAACTGTATATCCAAGATTTAGGTAATCCTGTAGTTTCTATCATTCCTGAAATAGCACTTATTCCTACAATCAAATTTATAATGGTAGACACGAATAAACCGAAAAGAAAAAAAGAAAGCCGACCTCTTATTCCCTTTATTTCGATTTTCTCTTTTTTTTCTATTTTAATCGGCTTACCACATTTGTTACAAAATTTAGCATCGACTGATAATTCATTATTGCAATGTTTGCAGTTCATATGTTTTGTTATAATAATTTAGTTAAAATATTTTTAAAATTGTTTTCGTAGCGGAGTGAAGGAAATACCATATACCCCCTCTTGAAAAAATAAAAATAAAATTTGTTCATTATTTAGATTGGAAAATATTTCATCTTGTTGTTCAAAAATCTTTTTTATT
>JAQUZJ010000019.1 GCA_028691375.1 Candidatus Altimarinota bacterium
AAGCCAATAAAAAAGCTAGAATTGTCCCAAAAACTGCAACAATTGCTGACAAAAAATTGTAAAAAAGAGCTTTTTTAAATGATAATCAAGAATGTAGAAGTATTCCAAAATCTCATAATTCTTGTGGAATTTCATGTAATAATACCGCAATAGTTGTAGCTATTCAGACTTGAGTATCAACAAGAAAACTTCATCATATAATGATTCAATCAATTAGATTATGAAATCCATCTCAAATAAGATTTATTTTAGCTAGATTATGGTTATGTTCTTCACATCACATTTCATGACAATGCCTCCAATGTATTATTTTTTCTATTATAAAAAATGCCAAAATTCAACTTAGAATGAAAATAGATCACATTATATTAGTTCAATTTTTTTCATAAAATTCTGGTAAAAGGTGTATGAATACATCTCAGAACAAAGCTCAAGTAGAAAAACCCACAAAATAAATTAGAATTTTTTTTAATTTTTCTATTTTAAATCAAATGGTTATTATTCAGATAAGTGAGATTAGGCTTACAATAAAACTTGCAAGAAGAGCGTAAAAGAAGTTTGTAAAATTCATAGAATTGGTTTTTAATATTCTAAATTCTTTTAATGGAATTATAGGCAAATAAAAAGAGTATCAAATTTATTTTTATTTTTATATGCAAATAACTAAAAATTTTGTAAACAACTAAATGATTTGCTTTTTTTGAGCAATTCGTTTAGAATTAGGTCTGTTATATTTTAATTATTAACTATAAATTACATGACTACAACACAAGATACAGCTTTGGTAGAAGCAAATAATAAGGTAGTTCCTTTAAATGTCACAGAAACTGCAGAAATTCAAAAAGCATTTCAAGAAGCTAGAGATTTTAGGACAATTGGGGAAAAAATCACGGCCCCTATCGATAATATAATTACTGAAACAGCGAGTATAATCGATAAAGATCCTATTATGAATGTAAGTGATGAGCTTACAAAAATGAATCAAAATGTACAAGTGGTTTATAAAGAAATCATTGATAATGATGGAGTTTTGATGAAAATGATGAAACAACTTCCTCTTATTTGAAATCTCGCAAAATCTTTGGATACAAAATGGGATGAAGCTTCTTTTAATATCAAATCTCTAGAATGAAAAATTGGAGTTATTTTTTCTTGATTTGATCAATCTTATAATAGCTTGAGCACTTCTATAGATTTACAAAAGAAATTTATTGATTGAATAGAAGAAAATCTTGGAAAAGTTATTTCTTATAAGGAATTTTTAGCAATGAAACTTGAAGAATTTCAAGCAAAATTGAATGAAACTACAGACGAAAATGAAAAAATGAAACTTGAAATGTTTTTAAGAAATGTTCAATTTTTTCAAACAAATTTGACTGTTCTTATTGGAAATCTACAAATGGCTCATAAAAGACTTTTGATGAGATTGGACTCTGCTAATAAACTTACTTTAGCAATGAGTTCATCAAGACCAATTTTTAAGACTTTACTTTCTACTGCTTTGATTGAAACTAGCTCTCAAAAAGCTTTGGATGCCAGTATGAAAGCCATGGATGTAATGTGAGAAACAATAGATAAAATGTCATCTGGGTTAACAGATAAAGCTATAGAAAGTTCTAGAAGATCAGAAGAATTATCTTCAAAACCGGTTTTATCTACCGCTGTATTTATAGAAAATGTTACAAAATTAAAAACTCATTTTGATGAAATAGAAACATACAGAGCTCAAATTGAACAAGAAGCTAAACAAGAAAGAGAAATATTTAACGAAGCTAAAACTAAATTAGAATGAATTAAAACTCTTAACAAAGCTTCTCAAGAAGAATTTGCAAAAGAATTACAACAAGCAGATGAACAAGTTGCATCTTAATTTTGAGATACAATACAAAAAAACGGTTTTTATTCAAAAACCGTTTTTTTAAACTTTTTTTAAAAGTTGTTTTGATATAGATAAATTTGAATTATAATTTAAAAAAATAATTTAACTTTAAAAAATCTTTTATGAGATCTATTTGTGATTTGTTAATTTTTAAAACGCCTTTTGAGAAAGAAGATATTGTCAAAGATAACTTTAGAAAAATAAATGAAATGTTTGAGGATTATATTGTTAATTCTTGAATGGAATTACAAAAAACTGTTTCAGAAAATGGAACTTTTTTGATAAAGGAATACAAAAATCCTGATTTTCAGATAAGTATAGTTTTTTCTATAAAAAAGGATTTTTCTCTAAATGATGGCTTTCCTGTGGGGATAGTTAATTATTGCTTGAACGATTTATTTTTTCAAAAAGAAAATATAGAAAATTTTTTGAATGATAATGTAAAATTTATTTCGAATGTGTTTTTTGATAATTTTTTTATAGATTATGACACTAAATATAAGGTTCTTGATATAAACAAATGAAAAAAAGTTGATATGGCAAATCTAAAACAATTTGACCTGAATGACAAAACTAATATTAAAAACAAAAATTTACTTGATTCCATGATGTATATATATTTTTCTTTAATGAAAAATATATTTGACATAGAATCTAATGCAAATAATATTGATACGTTGGTCAAAAGTTCCAGTTATATTGAATTTGTATGAACATGACAATTGTTCAAAAATTTGGATGACATTGTAAAACAAAACTTGATGCAAAATGCAATAAAAATAAAAAAACAAATGGACACCTTTATAAATCTTATTTCATAATTTTATAAAATATGCTTACTTCATTATCTTTGTTGGCTTTTGGGTGTGTTTACTTTGTTATTGGAATATTATTATTTATAATAAATATAGTTGCTTTTGAGATAGTTACGCCATATAACCTCAAAAATGAAATTTTTGTTTCTCAAAATAAATCTGTTTGATATTTGATTAGATGACAACTGATAGGACAATGAATAATGATTGGTAGTTTGATATATTTTTTGTGAATGACATATGATCACACTTTTACATGGAGTAAATTATTGGATTCTACTTATTCTATAATGGCTTTTGGTTTGTTTGGAGTGTTTTTATTTCAAATGACTCTATTTATTTTATCCAAAATAATGTCATTAAATAAAGAAATAATAGCTGACAATAATGAATCTCTATGAAAAATTATAGAGTGATTTTTGATTGCTCTATCGATAATAATTAGTATTTCTCTTTATTCTTATTAATTTTTTATATGGAAATAACAAATACTAGCAGATTTACAGTAATCAAAAATGCAGTCGAATTTTTGCAGGGCGAAAATAATTCTGAAGATGTAAAAAAGGCTTTAGAAAAAGATATCTGTTCTGCTGATAAATTTAACTATGCATATTTATGAGATCCTGAGTTCAAAGCTTTTTTTAATTGAAATTTTAAAAGAGTTGAGGAACTTTGAAGTCTTTATAAAAATATAGAACTTTTACTAAAAAATATTTATTGGGAAAAGATTTTTGCAAATCTTGAAAAAACAGTGGAAGAATTATTTGGTAAAATTTTTCTAAATCAAGATTGAAATACTTTGGCCATTGTGAATATGTATCCTATTGAAATGGCTATTTGTTGAGAAGTTTTAAAAAATGTTTGATTTAAAAATGTTGTCTATAATTTTAATAGGCAACCTTATATGAATTCCTGAACTAAGACTCTTGAGGCGTTGTTGTTTTTGGTTTCATATGATAATTCAAAATATTTTCAAAATTTATCCAAAACTCTTAGAGATAAAATAAGTTCACTCAAAAATGTAGATTTTTCTAAATTCTATATTTTGTTTGACGAAAATAATAGTTTTTGTAATTATGTTTTTTTGACTATTAATGATTATCTTAAAACACAAATTTGAATGCCAGAGCCAAAAAATGTATATAGACTTGATAAATATCCGACAACAGATTTTTTATTAAAAAAATCCATAAAAAATGTAATAGTTCTCGATAGTGATAAAGATGTTTGAGAAGGTATGGAATTTTATCAAAAATATATAAAAGAAGCTAATGCTGGAATTAATTTTAAACATGAAAAGTATACATTGAAAGATATTGCTGATATTGGATACTATGAAGATTATCTTGTAAAACAAGATGGAGAATATATGCGCTATAAAGCCAATATAATAGATAAAACAGCTCTGGATATTGGTAGTGAAAACACAAAAAAGAAATGAGACAAGAAGAAAAAAGTTCAGGAGCAAAATTTTGTTAGAGATACTAGGCTAGTTCCTTACCTTGTAGTATTTCCGGTATTGGTTATAGCTTTTATCGTTTCTGATACGAAATGATGAACTTATTATAGTAGTGCATGAACTGGTAGTACCCATCATAGTTCATATCGGCGGTCAAGTTCTTCATGGTTTTGATGAAGTTCTTGAAAACCATCTAGTTTTATTAATAGTACTTCTAATTCTAGTAGTATAAAATCATTTTGATGAGGATGATTTTCCAAATGAGGAGGTTAATTTAATAATTTTTTAACTTATGGAAACAAACAACAACAAAAGATATTTTTCTTGGGTTACAGGAATAACATTTATTCTATGTTTGCTTGCACTTTTTTCTTGAGATAATTGATGGATTTTTATAGCTTCGATTATAAGTTTTTTTATGATCGTATCATTGGGATGGAATTATTTTGATGTCGATTTGAGTTCTATGATTCGGATCAGTTTATTTGTAATGGTTTTTTTCTGATTATTTTTTATTCCTCTTGCCGTTATAATTGGATATTTCTTTATTTTATTTAAATATTTGTTTGATTCTAATAAATAAATCATGGATAAAGTTTCTTTTGTAAGAACAAATTTTAATCAAAATGAAGATGATTTAGAAAAATTTTTTAGACAAAAATATTTCTTGGATGACTTAGCAAAAAAATATTTCGGTTATTTGGATTATGAATATATTATTTCTTTTACACAAAAAGAATATAATAATTTGTTTTCTATAATAGGACAAGTAAACAAAATTTTTCTAAAAACTTACAGTTTTTATTTTGAAAATCTGGATAAAAATTTAACTGATTTTTATCCTTTTTTGGGTTATTTTAGAAAAAAATTTCCATTAAAAGATCAGCTTATCTGAAGGTACGATATTCTTATTGATAAAACCTGAGAGTACAAATTTATAGAAACAAATGCCAACACTCCATGATTGATTACTGATTTATATCATGTTTCCAATTTACTTAAACCTGATTGATATATCAATCAGTCCACGGAGAGATTTTCCGCTTATGTGAAGCAATTTTTTGGAAAATATAAAGACAAAAATATTTGAATTCTTTTGCCACACAGTTTTGAGGATGAAGATTTTTTGGTTTGCAAGGATTATAAAGATATTTTAAAAGATATAATTCCTGAAGAGAATTTGATAATTTGAGATATTTTTGAATCAAATATAGTTCAAGATGAATATTTTTATCTTAAAGGACAAAAAATCGATGTTATACTCAGTTTTTTTCCTTTGGAATTTTTTTTATCTGATATGGATTTTGCTACATCTTTTTTCTCTGTAATTTATTCTGGGTGATGTATTTTGCATAATCCAATAGAAAGTATAGCCCTTCAAGATAAATTGATTTTTGCAGTCTTGTACGAAAATTTTAACAAATTTGATAAGATAGAACAGGAAATAATCAAAAGACATATTCCTTTTACAACGAGAGTTTTTCAAGAAGATACAAATTCTTTTTTGGCTAAAGCTAGATTTTGAAGAATTGCCAGGGAAGTTTTTGATTCCAATTTTTATACGAATATTTATGACAAGGAAGAATATGTTTTTCAAGAAAAAGTAATTTCAAAAACATTTAATGAAGATTGAAATTTTATCGTTCTTGGCGCTTATACAAATTACAAAAAGCCGATTTGTCTTATTGGTCGCAGGGGATTTGATTTGATAACCAAGGATGATAAAACAAAAATAACTACGGTTTATATTAAAAAATAACTTTTTATTTATGTATTATACAAAAATTAACAATAAGGAATTTTGACCTTATGAAGCCATTATGCACTCATGAGGTGATACAGAAGGCGATATCAGACCAATTATATTTGATAACGCAGAAATTGATATAAATTGAAACACTGTGAACTATTCTTTATGCTACAAAATTTCCAAAAATCTATTTTGAAAAGAGATAAAATATGCTGACATTATAAACGAAAGCTCGGGAGAAGTTTTTTCTTTTCAGGTTAATAATATATTTTTGATAAAAGTATATGAAGAGGATTTGAAATTGCTTGCTAGAATATGAGAAAATCTTAAATTTTATGAAAATTTTTGAAAAACAGACTTGGATATAGAGCCTGATTGAGATAAGGCCGATCTTGAACCACTCTGATATTTTGATATGTTTTTATCTTATGATGATGATTTTTATTATCCTCTGATTTTGGACAAAAGAATAAAAGAAAGCGCACAAATAAAGAGATTTTGGGATTATTATTGATTCCGTTCGTATGTGGATGTGAATTGAGGTAAACATTTTTTATTGCTTATTCAAGATGAAAATGATGACTGGTATTGGGTTGATAATTTCAAAAAAATTAGTCAAAATATAGATTTTTGAAATGATACTGAAGAAATAGAAACTTGGAATATAACTCAAAATTGAAAAATTTATACGGAAACTAATTTGTCTAATAAATATTATCTTGATGATAATTGAGTTTTGGTCAAGTGAATTGCAGAGGAATCTGGCGATGCTTTTCTTTTTTTGAGACATTTTGAAGATACGAATTCTGACTATATAATCTGAAAAAATACAAATGGATTGTTTATAATAAATAGAAATCAGACTGATATAGATGAAGATGAACAAAAAAATATTTTTTACTTCAAAAAATATATTTCATTTTTGAATAAATGAAAGGATATCTACTTTTTAATGGAAAAAAATAATTGAGAAGTTGTTTTTGTTAATAAGGATTCTGATGAGCTTATTTTAACTGATCTTGATTCTTCTTGTGAAGTTTCTGAAATATCTTTCGATGGAGATATTCTAAATATAAAATTAAAAAATTGAGAATTAAGAAAATATACTTAGATTTTTCCTTTTAATCTCTTATTTTTTACATATGCAATCAAAAATTATAGATTATTTTTTACAAATTTCGAAGGTTCCAAGGGAATCCAAAAAAGAGGAACAAATTAGAAATTTTCTTATAAGTTGGGCCATTTTAAAAGAATTTGAATATAAAACTGATAAAATTTGAAATCTTGTCGTTTATATTCCCGCGACAATTGATAAAAAAAATTCAGAAACTATAATTTTACAATCCCACATTGATATAGTTTGTATAAAAGATTCTTGAATTATTCATAATTTTGAAATTGATTCAATTGATGTTTATGAGGAAGATTGATTTTTAAAAGCTCATTGAACTACACTTTGAGCTGATGATTGAATATGAATGGCCATATCTTTGGCATGTGCGGAACTTGAATCACACCCAGCATTAGAACTTCTTTTTACAGTTGATGAAGAACAATGATTATGATGAGTAAGCCATTTTGATGCTAGTTTGGTTAAATGAAGAAAAATTATAAATCTTGATAATGAAGATGAACATGAGATTTGTGTTAGTTCTGCAGGATGAGAATGAATTGAGTTTTTGAAAAAAAATATTTTTTCAAAAAAACCAACATTTGATCAATACAAAATTGTCATAAATTGATTCAAATGATGACATTCTTGAGTTGATATAGAGAAAAACAGGTGAAATGCCATTAAATTTATGTTTGATTTTTTGAAATCATTAAAAGAAATTTATCCGAATGATTTTGAGTTTGTAAGTTTACGTTGATGACAAGCTGGTAATGCAATACCAAAAGAATGTGAATTAATAATTTGAATAAAAGAAATTTTTCCTATAAAAGAAATATTGGAAAAATTAGTTGAAAACACCAGAACAAATTATGATTGTCCTAAAATTAATTATAAAATTATCAAAAATATAGAAAGATTTCCAGTGATTAGTACTAGATTAAATACAAATTATGATTTTATTGATATGTTTGATGATATCAAAATTTGAGTTTATAAAATGAGTAAAAATATTCTATGACTTACGGAAACCTCTGTAAATCTTTGAGTTATAAATGCGGGTTCTGATTGAATCAATATTTTATTTATGCCGAGATCTTCTATTAGTGAAAGTCTTTGTGATATTGAAAAAGATTTGACTGAAAAATGAAAAAAATATTGATTTGAAATTATACTTCATGAAAAATTTTTTGGTTGGCAACAAGATCAAGAATCGGATTTTGTAAAACAGATTTTTGAAGAATATAAAAAAGTTTATTGAGATAAAGCAAAAGTTGTTGCAGTTCATGCTGGGCTTGAGTGTTGAATTTTAGTATCCAGAATATGAAAATGAACCGAAGCAGTTTCTATATGACCAACTATTTCCAATCCACATAGCCCAGACGAAAAATGTGAAATTAATTCAATCTGAAATGTTTTTGAAATTTTAAAAAGTTTTTTATCCAAATTTATTTAATCACAACTAAATTTTATTCATTCTTTAGATTTCATGTTTCTTCATAATTTTTTTCATCATTAGATTGTTTTTCAAAACTATTTATATCAATATCATTAACATTTACATTTTCTGGCTTCCTTATTATAATTTCTCTTCTTAAAAATTTGAAAGGTACTATTTCTTTAAATATTTTATCTTTTTCTGTTTTTAAGATAAGTTTGTCTCATTCTAAAGCAAAATCTAGGTTATTTATCTTTTCGAAATATTTGTCTGATTCTGATTTATCTTTATCATTTATGATTGTTTTTATTTCAATTTCCAAATTACTTCATGTATTGTCTATTATTTCACAAGAAGTTGTATCTATATCACTATAATTTCTGTCTCAAAAAATTGGAAAATCTAGATTGAGTTTTTTTAATCATTCTACTTTTAATTCTTTGATATCTTTGATTTCAAAAGTATATTTTTCTACTTTATTGAAAGTGTGTCAGTAGTTATACAACATATTTAATCAACCATAAACTGCTCAATTTATTCAGATTACTAAGGTTATAATAGCTCAGGCTAATATTCCATTTTTGGAAAATTTTGTTTTTATAATAGAAAGTAGAAAATAAGTAAAAAATAATGTGAATGATATTTCTGTAATTATAAGACTATATTTTACAATATTTGGTACAAACGACAATATAACTTGGCCATCAATTATCCAGGGAAAAAACACAAATGGTATAGCAAATATAAGAATTAAAATAATTCAAAAAGTTATTAGCAAAAAAAGGATCTTTATTCACAAAATAATTAATTGGAATAATACAATAAAAAGACTAAGAATTATTTTTATAAAGTTTGCTATTATTTGAGTGAAAGCATAAAAAATTCATTTTTTCTCTTTTTCTGGTTTTATTTTCTTTTTAATATTTGATTTTTCTATAATATTTTCAATATCAGATTTTTCAATATTGCTTTGTTTATCAAGTAATTGCAGAGTTTCATTTTCTAGATTTTTTTCTATTTCATTGAATTCTTGTTTAGAAATTTTATTTTTTTCTAGATAAATTTTTAATTTATCCATATAAGCATCAAAAACCATAGAAGCATCCTCAGACATTTCAAAGAATGTTTTATTAATTTTTACTTTTGTCATATTTTTAAGAATTAGGAATTAAGATTTGAGAACAAGAGTTATTTTAAGATTGAGATTATTTTTTGTCAAAATTAGTAAAGTAAATGAAAAAATCTTCTTATTGCTCATTCTAATCAGGAATAATTAATGTCAGTTTTTCATTTTTCTGCTTCATCTGGTAAAACAAGAGCCAATAAAACATATAAAATAATCGTAAATAAGTTTGCAAAAAAGAATAATATTATGAAAAATATCCTTATCCAAACAGGTTCTATATCAAGGGATTTTCCGAGACCATAACAAACTCATAAAAATTTTCATTCTTTTGAATTTTTATAAAATTTTTCAAATTTTGGCATAGTGAAGTTGAATCATTTATCTTTTTTCTCTTTTTCTACAGAAAATATTTCTTCTGGTTTTCAGATTTCTTTTATCAAAGATTCCACAGATTTTTTATCAATTTCTCAATTTTTATCTTTGATTTCAAATAATTTTTCTTCGATTCTATCTTTCAGATCCTCGTAGATTTCCAAATCTACATCATTTTCTAATACATATTTTTTAAATTCCTCAAGATATTTTTCGAGTGTAGCTTTTGTTTCGGAATTTTTTAATTCAAATATGTTTTTACTTAAATATATTTTTTCCATTTAAAGTTTGTTAAGATATAAAATTTATTATGTTATTGATTGATTTTTGAGTACCAAGCCAAATTTTATCTAATGCTTTGAATAATTCTTTTCCACTTTCTGTTATTTTAAAATATTTTCTTGGTGGTCATGATGTCGATTCTGTCCAATAATAAGATATGTATCATTCGTTTTTTAATCTCGATAGTAGGGGATAGAGAGTTCATTCAACTATTATAAGATCATTTTTTTTGAGTATTGCAAGAATATCTGAAGAATAACTATCTTTTTTTGATATGACTCATAGTATAACATACTCAAGAATTCATTTTTTAATCTGTGTTTCAAATTTTTGAAATTCCATTTTTTTAAAATTAAGTACTATGTATTGCATAGTAGTATATTTTTTAAAATTTAAAAGTCAATATAATTATAAAAATTATCTTTTAAAAAATATGTAAATGATTATACTGCACGAGTTTATAACTAATATTTAGCTATGTTTGATTTTTTTAAAAACTTGTTTAACAATAAACAACAAGATACAAATTTACAGAATACTGTTGATTTTAATAATATTAAAAATAGTGATACAACTAGTTCTTGTGAATTTGCTTCTTGTGATTGTTCTGTTGCTAGTGAAGCTGATTCTTGTTCAGATTCTTGTGATTCTGGATCATGTGATTGTTGATGTTCATGTGATTAAATGTTATGAAAATATTTCAATCTTAAATTCTTAACTTTTAGTTTATGTTTTTTAGGAAATTATTGTTAACTTTGCTACTTTTATTTGTGTGAGGAGTGGTTTTAAAATATAGAAAACAAGTTAAAGATTGGACAGGAAGTTTTATGTGGGCCGAAAGATATCTTGGTATGTGATGAACCAATGTTATTATAATTCTTCTTTGACTTGCTTTAATATTTTTGGGTTCAATTACTCCATTTTGATGATTAGATGCCATTTTATATTGAAATATTCAAATAGAAGATTCTTGAAATGCAACCGAATAATTTATTTTATAAATATTAAAATTTATGCTTAAAAAATATTTTTTGTCAGTTTTTTTGGTGTTTTTTGTCTTTTTTCAATCAATAAATTTTTCTTTTTGAGAAGAACAAAATAGTTATAAAGATTATACTCTGAATATGTGAGATTTTTTTGTAATGTATTTTGATTTATTTTCTCAGAATGTAGACGATAATTATAAAAAAATAGAACTTAAAATGTCTTGAGTTGAAAAGTGAGGCAGTCTGTATGGTGCCTTACAAAAATGAGTATTTTTATGAAAGATAAAAAATGTTAAATGATATGTTGATTTTTCAAAAAAAGTAAAAGAAGAACAATTGTATGCGATTATCAAAAATGCATACAAATTAGAAATTCCCTATAAAAAATGAAAAGAACTGACTTTTTCAAAAGTTACAGATTCAATTAAAGTTATAAATTCCAAAATAGAAAATGAAAATAAAATAAATTTAATCTTAAATAGTCAAAAACCTGAAATTGAATGAACTAATAATTTTTTCATACTAAATGATGTTTATTATAAATTGAAAAATTATCATTATAACAGTGCAAATTTTAGTGAAAATGAACTTATAGATTGAGCTATAAAATGAATGACAGAAGCCACAAAAGATAAATATACAACTTATTTTCCTCCTGTTGATTCGAAAAGTTTTCAAGATTCTTTGAAAGAGGATTACGAGTGAATTGGGGCTTATGTTGATATGGAAAAACCTTGATTATTCAAAATAGTTTCTCCGATTGCATGAAGTCCCGCTGAAGAAGCATGATTAAAATGATGAGACATTGTACTTCAAATAGATGATTTACTAGTTACTGAAAAAGTAACTTTGGATCAAGCTGTGGCCAAAATTAAATGATTGGCCTGAACTCAAGTAAAATTAAAAATTCAAAGATGAGATCAAGCATTTGATATTTCTGTTACAAGAAAACTTATTACAATGAAATTTGTAGATTACAAACAATTAGATAATTGAGATTTTTATATAAAACTTAGAATTTTTTGAGCTTGAATAAATAAGGCTTTTGAATGAGCTATTACTAATCTTAAATCAAATACTGGTTTTAATTGAAAAATAATTATCGATTTAAGAAATAATCCAGGTTGACAATTGGACGAAGTTGCAGCCATGTTGGATAAATTTGTGCCAAAATGAAAATCAACAGTAAATATAAAATATAAAGATCAGCAGGAAGAAGATATAAATTCAAATTGAAGTGATTTATATGATTTTTCAAATAAAAAAATTGTAGTTCTTGTAAATAAATGAAGTGCTTCTGCATCAGAAATAATGGCCTGAACTATGAGGGATTATTTATGAAATAATATAAAAATAATCTGAGAAACGACTTATTGAAAATGATCTGTTCAAAATCTTGACTTATATTCTGATACTTCTAGTTTTAAATATACAATTGCAAAATGGTTTACTGGTAAAACAAAAACTGGAATTGATTGAATCTGAATTAAACCTGATACTGAAGTAAAACTCGATGAAGAAAAAGTAAAAACCTGAATTGATAATCAGTTGGATTATGCAAAGAATTTGAGTTTTTAGTTGATTTATTTGAATTTATATAAATTTTATAAGAAATAAATTATTATTAATTTTTGCATATTTATTTTTATTTCAACACCTTTGGTTCAAAACCCCGTTGACTTTAGTCCATTGTTGTAGAAAGCACAAATCTATTTATTTTTTATTTCACTTTTTAAAGCCCAGTCCTTTCCTAATTTTGAAAAAAATTTTAACTTAATTTAAGATTTTGGTTTGCATTAAGTAATATTTTTTTTATAATTCTAGCCGTTTTTATATTATAATTATCGACACTCGTGACTTTTAAAAAAATTAGAATTTGCAAAGTAAAAAAGGATTTTATAAATAATGATGACAAAAAAGAAAAACTTTTCAAAATAAAAAAAAGTGTTTTGATTTCAAGGATTGTATTAGGATTTTTCTGAATTTTTTGTCTTGCTTGTGTATTTTTTGCTGTGATAGCTAAAATGTGAAATTTTACAACAGGACTAAATATTATAAGTAGTTTTATTCCATGAAATGATTTACAACTTGAGTCATGAAAAGAAAAGATTAACATATTACTAGTATGAATGTGATGAGCTAAAAATGATGCTCCAGATCTTACTGACACAATCATTTTAGCATCTTTAAATCTAAAAGAAAAAACAATTTCGATGTTTTCTATTCCTCGTGATTTGTATGTAAGTTACCCAAATAAATTTTGAGCCTGAAAAATAAATGAACTATATTTATTGTGAAAGAAAAAATATTGACAGGAAGAATGAATAGGATATTTGAAATCAAAAGTAACCGAAATTACTTGAGAAGATATAGATTATCACGTGATGATAGATTTTGAAGGATTTATCAAATTTATTGATGTGTTAGGTTGAGTAAAGGTTGATGTTCCTGAAGATTTGGTAGATACTTCTTATCCTGATTGGAAACGGTGATATGTTACATTTTCAGTTAAAAAATGATTACAAACTTTTGATTGAGAAACTGCTTTAAAATATGTAAGAAGTAGACATTCTACAAATGATTTTGATAGATCTATAAGACAACAATTAGTTATAAAAGCAGTAAGAGATAAAATTTTTAGCCTTGAATATCTGACCAGTCCTACAAAAATTAAAAATTTGTATTATGTAATAAGTTCAAATATAAATTCTAGTTTGAATTTAAAACAAATAGTTTCTCTTGCCACGAGTGTAAAATGAATGCAAGATAACAAATCAATCTTGTCTTTTAATTTGAATGATACTTGCATAGAAAGTTTAAAGGATTGTCAAAAATGATCATTTCTTTATTTTCCTAGAAGGGATTTATTTGCTTGAATATCTGTTGTTTTACCAGAAAAAGCGGTTCCATGAAAAATATCTTATTACACAGATATACAAAAATTTGCAGATTTGGCATTTAATTATCCAAAATTCTTTAGCGAAAATCAAGAAATCAGTATAATAAATACAACAAAACAATCTTCACTTGCTTACAACGTGGCCTTGAAGCTTAAAAAGTATTGATTCAACATACCTGGTAGCGATTATCTATGAAGTACAAAAGAAAATTTGGAAGAAACAAAAATATATTTTCAGTGGAATGAGGAAACAAAATCTTGAATTGATCCAAATTTTGAAACATTAAAAGTATTTGAAAATTTATTTAACATCAAACCTATTTGAGTAAAGGAAAGTACATATTTTACAAATTCTTTTTCTAAAATTGTTATTGTGTTGGGTAAAGACTATAACAAATATTTTAATTAAAATTAACTTTTTAGTTTATGATACAAAAAAATAACAGATCACCTTTGATAAAAAGAAGACCCGTGCCAAAACCTGCTCTTAAATTGGTCAACAATAGTGATATAGCAGAGACGGTAGAAAATATAGAGAAAAAACCTACAATAAAAGTTCCCCAAAAAATAACTAAATCTAATTCAAAGCTTGGATGAATTTTTCTTTATACATGAACGATATTTGCTATACTCACAGCAATATTTTTTATAATTCTTTACTTTGTTTATTTACATTGATTACCTTCTATAAAAACCATAGAAGATACAGCCTTACCAGAAACCAACATAATTTATGATAGAAATTGAAAAGAAATATATAGACTTTATACAGATGAAAAAAGAACTTATGTACCCTACACCAACATATCAAAAAATATGTTAAATGCCATTGTGAGTGCTGAAGATAAGACATTTTTTGAAAATCAGTGATTTGATTTGAAGTGAATACTTAGAGCTTGAATAAGTTATGTTTCTTGAAAATCTGACAAAATTCAATGAACTTCAACCATAAGTCAACAATTAATAAAAAATACTTTTTTGAGCAATGAAAGAAGTATAAAAAGAAAAGTTCAAGAAGTATATCTTTCATATAACTTAAACAAAAATTATTCAAAAGAAAAAATTCTTGAATTATATTTAAACAAAATTTCTTTTTGAAATAATGCTTTTTGAATAGAAGAGGCTTCCAGAACTTTTTTTGGAAAGTCAGCTTCAGAATTATGAATTCTTTGAAGTTCGATTCTTGCATCAATTCCAAAATGACCAACATATTATTCGCCTTATACTCATAGAGATAGATTAATGTGAAGTTTTTATATTTATTGAAAAGATACACCAAAAGAAACCGAAAAAATAGAAACTGATGAAAAAAGAGCAAAATATCAATTTTTTATAGACAAATTCAAGGATATTTTAGGTAAAATGACTTTCAAAAAAGTTGACACAAATACAGTTCAGGTTTGTAATTTGGATCAAAAATTTTTCAAAAATGAATTCAAAATTTGAACAGATAAATGTAAAAATGTAAATTATTCCGATCTTTTTACTATGTTAAATTCTATATCTATCAAATATATAGAGTTATATCCAGACTCAAAAGATGAAGATTTACAAGATATTGTTTTTGAATATGAAGCTTGAAGAAAGGATTTTGTACTTTGAAGAATGTTTGAAGATGAAAAAATAAAATGAGATGATTATAAAAATAATGTTATTGGCTGAGTTGATTTTAGATTCAAAAAAAATATTGAAGCTATTAAATATCCTTATTTTATTTTTTATCTAAAAGAATATTTAGAAAATAAATATGGAAAAGAATTTGAAGCACAGTGATGACTCAGAATCTATACAACTCTAGATTCTAATATGCAGGACAAAGCAGAAGAAATCATAAATACAAAAGCAAAAACATATCCTTCAAAATTTTGAGCTTCTGATGCAGCTTTGGTTTCTATTGATAATAAAACATGACAAGTGATGGCTTTGGTTTGATGAGTCGACTATTTTAATGAAGATAAATGAGCACAAGTAAATATTATAACCTCAAAAAGACAGCCGGGTTCATCTTTCAAGCCTATAGAATATGCCCTTGCTATTTCAAAATATCCTATTTCTCCAGAAAGTCCTATATATGATCTCAAAACAAAATTTGGTTGATGGACACCAGATAATTATGACCAAAAATTTCTTGGTAAATTAACAGTTGCAAAAGCACTTGATTATTCTCGTAATATTCCTGCAGCAAAAATGTTTGTTGTGGCTTGATGAGAAGAAAATGTTGTAGATTTTGCAAATAATTTATGAATTGACTCTTTGGAACAATGAAAGAGCTATTGAGTTCCTCTTGCTATCTGAGCATGAGAAGTAAAACCTATAGAAATGGCTCAGGCATATAGTACTTTTGCAAATTATTGATATAAAAAAGAAATAACTCCTGTGTTAAAAATAGAAGACAGAAAATGAAATATGATAGATTGATATTATGAATCAAAGTGAAGAAGTATTTTTTCTGAAGCAGCTTCATATATTTTGAGCAAAATATTATCAGATGCCTCAAGTCGTCCAAATGCATTTCGGAACCAAAATTTGACATTAAAAGGTAGGCCAGTTGCAGCAAAAACTTGAACTTCCAATAAAGTTATAATGAAATGAAAGAATAAAACCATTTTACCTTGAGACTTATGGACTTGTGGCTATACTCCACAATTTACAACTATTGTTTGGGTTTGAAACGTAGATTGATCAGCCATGAAAGCAAATGCAGATGGTCTTAACGTTGCTGCTCCAATTTGGCATGATTATATGGAATTTGCACACAAATGATTAAAAGTAGAGAATTTTCAAAGACCAGAGTGAGTTTTTGACGCTACAATATCCAGAGCATCCTGAAGATTGGCATCTTCTACAACTCCTAGTTCTATGAAAGTAACAA
The DNA here is from genome assembly GCA_028691375.1 of Candidatus Altimarinota bacterium. Taxonomy (GTDB): domain Bacteria; phylum Patescibacteriota; class Gracilibacteria; order BD1-5; family UBA2023; genus STD2-258. Next base: position 16,990 of record JAQUZJ010000019.1, read on the forward strand.
GTATTTTTGCAGTTAAACCAACAGAATATGATAAATGAGACTGAAAAGTAATTGAAGTGGATACTTTGTGTAATTGAAAAGCTACAGAAAATACTCCACCAGATGCTATTAAAAAAATATATTTATGAAGTAAAAGTCCGTACATTGATTCATTTAACAAAGATTGGTTAGCTGCTATAAAAAGTCATGTTAGCTCTTGAACCATGGAATCTGATGATGGTAGTACCGCGAACATAAATTACAAAGATGAGCCTTGTGAAAGACCAGGTAAAGATATCGTCAATATGAGTTTTTCTACAAATATATGAAGCACATTAAAATCTTGAAACAATAATTTGGAAGTTAGTTATACTGCAAATACTCCAATTACAAAAGTAGAAGTTTTTATAGATGGAACATTACATAAAAGTTATGATTTGGATTGAGCTTCTGATTGAATTTTTAAAACATGATTAAATCTAGGAAATATTTGATGAACCCACGATATAACAGTAAAATTAATTGATAAATATTCTTATTCCAAAGATAAATCTTATTCTGTTTCTCTTTCAAGTTCTTGATGATGAGATACTACTTGAGAAGGATGAAATAGTCCATGAGAATGATGAGATATTTGAATTGATGATATTATAAATAATATGTCTTCATGAACAATTGATGCTTGAAATCAAAGTTCTGTTGTTATCAATAAAAAATGACCAACAATCAGTATTGCAAATCCAAAATGATGAAACATAAATATTTATGAAGATCAGTTTTTTAATCTAAGATGAAGCGTTAGTGGTTTGTGATTAAAATCTATAAATGTTTATGTAGACTGAAAACTTTTAAATTCTTGAACTTCAGTTTCTATAGCAGTTCCTATAAATTGAGATAAAGATCTAGAAGTTTGAAAACATAATGTTTCAATTGAAGCTATAGATAAAGATTGAAATAAATCAATAGCAAGTGTGAGCGTTAATGTGATGAGTAGATAAAGTGTTTTAAGAGACTATAAAAAATACATTTCTTTTAAAAGAAATGTATTTTTTATAGTGATTTTTCCGATTTTTGCATTAATTTTTTAATTATGATAACATAAAGAAGATTATTTTTATTAATTTTTTATGGCAGAAACAATAAGTTCCGACAATGAAGCTAAAAAATCCA
>JAQUZJ010000080.1 GCA_028691375.1 Candidatus Altimarinota bacterium
CTCAACTTGATTGGGGATCCATGAGGCTATAGTAGCTCAAGATTGCCACGTCACTAACGTTCCTCGCAATGACGTTACAGCAGATTACTACAATCCCTCTCGATGAATACTTCATACGAATGACAGATAGCGCTACAAACTAGCTAAACTTTTACCTCTTTGGTTCTTATTTAGGTTTTGCTACGGGTTTTTGTTTGTAGAATCTGAGACCAACTATTATTTTGGCTTCTCATCAATTTATGGAAAGGTTGAGTATTCAGTTTGAAATATATACCAATTGTTCTTCAGAAACTTGTAAGGACATATCTCAAGTAGCTCAATCTTTTGAAATAGTTCATTTTATTGTTCAATTAGCATAAGTGAAATTAAAAGGACCAGTTCAATCTCAATTAAAACTAAGACTCATACTTCATCCCGTGGTTCAATTTGGGTTAATATTCACTGTTGCAGGTACAGTTTTTCATTTCATTTGTCTCAAATCGACAGCTATATCACATCATCAGTTTGATTTGGATTTACTTTTGGCTGATTGAACTTCTGCCAACATTTTTTCAGACAAAATTACATCATTAATAGTCATTGATCAAGAAGTCCAAATTCCAGCAAGATTAGCAAGGTCCGGAGCCAAAACAATATTAAATCTATTTTTAAGAAAATCAGCATATTTTTTTGGTCCGTCCGGTTCTGAAAACCACATTCTAGCTCATTGTACTATATCATCTGTTGATATTTTACCATCCATAATTAGTCAATTTAAATCGGATAATTCAGGTCTTTTTGTATCCTTCATTATTTTTTCAGCAAAATGATATAATACATTAAGTTCATTTTCATAATCAAGTCACTTATCCAATCAAGCTGGTCTTTTAGTTGTATCAAAAAAATCTGCTTTATCAAAAGAATCAACAAGTTTATTTAGAATTTCTTCCTTCTTTTTAAAAATTTCTTCTCTTTCATTTCTTACTGCAAATTGTCTTCTAAAACTTTCTTTAATTCATTCTCTGACCATATCTCATTGTGCTTCTGTAAGTTCAGGCAATCAAGCATCTCTTCTTGCAATATTTTCATTTTTTATACCTTCTAGTTCTAGTTGTCTTCTTATTCATCTCATCTGATCCCGAACTCAATCAAAATCTCATTTATCAACATTATATCACCAAAATTTACCATTTGCTCAATCTTTGTAGGCATTATATGCAGCTTCTACTTCAGAATTTTTCCATGCTCATATTTGATAGTCAATAACTTCAACAGCTATTTTTCAAGCTTTACCAATAAGGAATTTGTCGATAACTTTGCTTCCAAGGATTTTTGCAGCATCTTCGTATCTTCATTCTGCAACATATCAAGCAGCTTTACCTACTGCTTCAACATCAGAAGCTGCTGAAGTAAATCATCAACCTGCTCATTTTAAAGCCGAATCTTTAGTAAGCCGTGCTAAACCTGCTTGAAGTTTTCAGGCTGGTACATTTTGAGCAATTTTCTTTCATGCTAGAAGTGCAATTTTTTGACTCATATCAACTACTTCTCATTTTTGAGATGCATCATAAATACTTTTGTATGAATCATCTTTTAACACTTCTTTTAATATTTGTGTCTTTAGATCTTTATCATTGAGTCACATTCTTTGAAGAGTCAGATCAATTATCTGATTAGCAACATGATCTGATGTTTTGTTTATTTTCTTTTTTAATTCATCATCAAGAGTTTTTGAATGTATCCACTCTTCTGTAATTTTTCTTTTTGAATCTATCTTATTAAGTCACCGAAAACTAAAATGGTATGATGAAAAAGTCACCACTCATTTTTCCATATCTATTTTATCTGGTTTTATTGATTCCCGTTTTTGTCAGTCAAAATAAACCACCCTCAAAGATCAAGTTGTAGTTCCAATTGGAAGTTCATCTTTATTAAAAGCAAGTTTGATAGTTGCTTTTTCATTCAAACGAGTAGGTGTTCATGAAGAAATATCAATTGGTGCTCAAATAGTTTTAAAATCTGCTCACATAATTTTTGGTACTTCAGTAGGATTTTCTAGTTTGACATCCATAGGAATATCTGTTGCTCATTTTGGCAAAGTAATTTCTATCTTATTAGTAGCCAAATCACCCAATTTTAATTCAGAGTCACTACTTGTTTTTCAAGTAATTGGGGTCTGTATATTTTTTGTAAATTTCCATTCTGTATCTCCAGATTCAATTTTTACTTCAGGTTTTTCTGTTTTATTTTTATCTTCTCATCAAAAATTAAAACAACCAGTAAGTAAAAATAATGATAATATTACAATCATTGCCATACAACTTCTTTTTGCTTTATTTTCCATAATTTTAGTTATTAAAATTTAATTTTAAACCAATTTCAATTCTAAGGAAATAACATAAAAAGCAAGAAAAAATCTAGTTTTAAAAACCTTACGACATTTTAATTTTAAATTGACAAAAAAATCTAGTTTTTAGGTTTTCAGTATGTGTCTTAAATATAAGTATAAAAATCTCATTTCTCAATTTTTTTATTTTGTTTTTTCTAATGTTTACATTATAATCCTAGGACGTAAAATTATAAGTAAAAGAAGATAAATGTCTAAAAAATTCAAACTAAAATCACCATATAAACCAGCTTGAGATCAACCAAAAGTAATTGAAGAAATCAACAAATCAATTGAAGACTGAAACAGATTTTCGACTATTTTATGAGTAACTGGATCCGGTAAGACTTTTACAATGGCGAATATAATCGAAAAATTCCAAAGACCAACTCTCATTGTCGCGCACAACAAAACTCTTGCTGCGCAACTCGCTGCTGAGTTCAAAGAATTTTTCCCGGAAAATGAAGTGCACTATTTTGTTTCGTATTATGACTATTATCAGCCAGAAGCGTATATCAAGAAGACGGATACATATATCGAAAAAGAAGCCACAGTAAATGAAGAAATTGATAGGCTTCGTCATGCTTCAACTGAATGTTTGCTGACAAGAAGAGATGTGATTATTATCTCATCGGTAAGCTGTATTTATGGTATTTGAGAAGTTGAGAACTATAAAACTTGAATTTTAGAAATTAAAACTGGAGAAGAATATGTTTTTGAAACTCTCATAACAAAGCTTGTGAATATGCAGTACAAAAGAGCTGGAGCTGATTTTAAACCTTGAACTTTTCAGGTTTTAGGTGACATTATTGAGATTTTTCCATCGAGTGCCGAGACTGTTTTTACTCTTGAATTTTTCTGAGATTATCTCGACAAGATTTCAAGAAGAAATTTTTTTACAGGCGAAATCTATGAATTCAAAGATAAAATTGAGCTTTTTCCAGCCAAACATACAGTTACAACACAAGAAAAAATCAATGAAATCGTACCAAAAATCAAACAAGAACTAGCTGAAAGACTTGCTTATTTTGAAAAAACTTGAGATGTAGTAAAAGCAGAAAGACTCAAAACAAAAGTTGAATATGACATAGAAATGCTTACAGAAACCGGTTATGTAAATGGAATTGAAAATTATTCAATGTATTTATCAGGTCGTGAGCTCGGAGATATTCCATCAACTTTGGTCAATTTTTTTCCAAAAGATTTCTTGGTTTTTATAGATGAATCTCACATTACAGTGCCACAAATTGGTTGAATGTATGCCTGAGACAGAGCAAGAAAAGATTCTTTAATAGAAAATGGTTTTAGATTGCCATCGGCATACGAAAATAGACCTA
>JAQUZJ010000020.1 GCA_028691375.1 Candidatus Altimarinota bacterium
ATTCAGCCTAGCACCTACTTGATAAAAATTATCGTTTTTGCTAATTTTAAAGCAAAAATAGATCCTAATAACCTTCAGTTTTTAGAACAAACAAGAATTTATTGAAATAAAAAGAATTAAAATTAAACATATATCTTTTGTTTTTTGTTTTCTATTAATGTAAGGGGGTTAAGTTAAATAATAATATTTTTAATATTATATAATTTGATAAATATTAAAACTAAAACAGTAGATTGCAAGTGATAAAAATTACCACAAGCGTCGGTTATTCTAACCAATTTATAATTATTTCAAGTTTTTTGAATATTTTTTAGTGTTGACTTAAAATTTATTAGTTTTTTTATCTATATTAATACCTCTTTTATTTTTACTGGGCTTTAACTTTTTGAAAAAAAAATATCAATAGCTTTTGCTACTGATATTTTGCTCATAGAGTTAAAATAAAAAATTTAATTTGTGAACAGTACCTAGTATTTCTTTTTTGGCTCATATTTAAAATATATAAGAGCCTAATTTCATAAGGAAATTAGGCTCTTGAAAAAAAATAAAAGATTTTCTTAGGTTGTTATTTTGAACAACAATTGTAAACAAATTTCATTTTTGTTTTTATATAAATTAATTTTTATTTAGCATCCTGATGACATAATTTTAAATATTAGATAATAAAATTTGATTATTTTGGCCAAAATTTGTGTTGTTGCAACAACATTTATATTAAACAACATATTTTATACATTGTCAATAATTTTAATAGAAAAAGTTTCTGCTTAGTAGAAAGTAAAATTAAGTAACTTAAAAATAAGTGTTTATTTTTTTGCTTTTAATTTAAATCGGCTTATCATCCTCTAATCTAAAATTTATTATTTAAATTATTAAGGGGGGATGAATAATAAAATTATGGAAAATTTTATTTCAATTTTCCTAAAGGAAAATTCGGATAATCAAAATAGTGTCGATGAAGATGATTGCTCTAATATACTCAAAAATACAGTCAAGACTGAATGTTCTATAATGAACTTAGACAAGGAGTTTTTTGCTAATCTCGAAGAACTAAAAAAACATTTTTGTTTATGATGAAGTGTAAAAGAGGCTAATATAAATTTGAATAATCATTTCTCTATATTCAAGTATATTATAGGGGAGTTATCTCGCATTCAAAATACACTAAAATCTCAATTAGATGACATAACTTTTCTTCTTTGTTTATTATGAATGAATGAAGAATATAGCTTATCAAATGATATAAAGAATAATGAGGGTGGATTATTAAGATTCACACAAGAAAAAATAGATAAATTACTACTTATGAATAATAGCAATGATTCCAAAGAAAAAGAAAGGGCTATATTTGAAATGATGTGATTATACGAAACAATAAATAAACTCTGAATAGTTTTTAACAATGATAGTAAACAAGGGCGTGTATTTTCTTCTCAGATTTTTTTGTCTTTAATAGAAAAATTAGAAATAATAATAAATGATTTTGATTTTGAAACAAAACTAGATGACATTGACTTAAAAAATAATAAAATTTTTAAAGAACATATAAATTTTGCTTTAGCCAGAGCATATCTAAATTTGGCTGAACAAGAAAAATATATAAAAATTCCTTCAAAAAAAGAAATAAACCAATTATTAAGCAAAAAAGATGATTTTGAAAATTTTTTGGAATATACAAAAAATTTGATTACCAATGAAATTAATAAATGGGCGGAAAATTTTTTGGATAACATAGTAAAAGCTAGAAAAATATCAAAATCAATAGAACATAAAGATGAGAACTGAAAAAATAGTTATGGAAATAATTGACAACCCAGCAAAGAAACATTTGACTATTTTGTGGATTTTAATGAAACTTGTATTTTGCTCTTGTATAACAATAAATTAAAAAAACTAAAAGAAAATATAATACAAGAAATAGCTAATTCTAATAATATAAGTGATAAAGAAGAAAAAATTTGAATTATTGCTAGTGTAATGGAAAAATATAAATCCAATAAAATTTCTACCATAATTTCCCAAAAAAACTCATGAAATACTAAAAATATGCAAATAAATATATGACAGAAAGTCATAGATTTAAAATACAAAAAAAATATAGATGATTTTCTTGCTAATATGCAATCTTATTTAGTAAAAAAACTAGTATATTTATATAATGTTCAAAAGAGAGATGGGAAGCCCAGAAAAAATCTAAAAGATTTCAAAGAGATAATGGATGACTTTATATTTAGAAATGATCCAACGGATATTGATTATAAAGTGGTACTTTATTTGATTTATACGTTTGAAAACAGGGATGATCTAGATTGTTATTATGAAGGTATAGTAAATACGATAGCTACTAAAAAAAGTACTGGAAATTTTTTAACCGAAACGCTTAAAAATAAGGTGTTAGAAACTTGTCTTTTGAAAGAAAAAATTGCTCTTAACCCAGAAATTCTTGATATAATTTTCAAATATTGCAAAGATATTCCAAAAAATTTGTGAGTAGATTTTTCTTGAGTATTTTTAGCTCTAATGAAGACATATTTAAAATTAATAGAATCAAAATCTGAATACAGAAATACTAAAAATATATTGGAAAACCTTGCATTTTCAGCCTATTATTATCTATTGCTTAAAGATCTGAAAACTATATCTAAAAATGATTTTGAGTTAATTGCAGAAATATGAAAATTATGACTGGAAATAAGATCCCGTTATATGTTTAATGTAGATCCAAATGAAATTCAAAAATACATTAAAATATATGAAAAAGCTAGTTGAAAATCGGTATGGGATTATAAAAATAACAGATTACTGTCCAATATAGATGACATCTTTAAATCTGAAGAATTCTCAGCATGACTAAAATTTATCATTTGAAATAAACAAGAAAGTGAAAAAAAGATATGAGATGAAAATATATATACTGCAAAAAAAATGATCCAAGATGTATGGGATAAGTTTAGTGAAAAAAATTACGAAAATATTTGAAAAGAAATATGTGAACTCTTCAGTAAACATTTGTGATGAATTGCACAATTTCATCTAGTTAAAAAGGATGATAATGAGCCAAAAGATGAGTTAGGTAAAGAAAAACATATAAAAGAAAATCTTAAAAAAAAGTGAATAAATGTTAGTGAAAGAAGTTACTTTGTAAAAATTATTGACAAAAAAGTTGAAAATAAAGATGGAGAAGAAATTGAAAAAAAATTTCAATCTTATTATATTGTATTAGTTTATTCAAAACTATATCAAGAAATTATTGATAAATTATCAGGAGAGTGATGATTGGTTGATTTTTTCTTTGAATACAACCAGATACTTGATTATGGTTCAGTGGTAAATTCTTTAATATCATGAAAATATAAATTTGAAGCCAATATTCAACTTATAAGAGATTCAGATTGAAATCCTGTATGATGTGAGTGATTAACAAGAATTTTAATTGATCGTAAATTTATTCATGATGCACCTTCTTTTCCTATAAATCCCTATTATCCATATTTTATGGATATAAATGATGATACAAATCCAAAAAGCAAAGATTATTGATATTTACAAAAAGAAAACCTAAAAAATGCTGTTTATGAATTATCAAAGGAGGCAATAGTCGAATTTATATGTACATTTATCCATTATAGAAATAATTCTAATGCAAAAAATTTAAAATATTTGTCAATAAATTTAGATAAAACAATTATTGAAAACTGGGAGGATTTTATACTCTTTTTAAAAAAAATAAAGGATTTATTTAAGGTAATGTATAATCAAGATATAACACAATTTATCAAATTTGAATTAATAGAAGATTTAAATTTTAAGAATAAAGAAGTTCGCAAGAAAATAAATATCCTAAAAAACGAATGATTTCAAATAATGATTGATGATATTGCTTGTTTAAAAGAAGATAATTGTGAAAAATGAGAATTTAATTCATGACTTATAAAGGATATTAGACCAGAATATACAAAAATTGATAAACAAATCATTGATGCTTTAATAAAAGATTTACCCGAAACAGAAATCAATAATAACACTGCAAAATTAAGATTAATGCTCGAAGAAATATTTGAAGAGACACAAAAAACAGAATGATATCAATTAAGTTGAATAATTATTGAGTGAATAGAAAATGATGATGTATTTAAGACTATAAAAGCTCTGATTAATAAACATTTCAGAGAAGAAAAAAACAAAATTCTCTATCAATGATATTTTAAAAACTGATATCCTAATAATATGGTAGACACACTCTTTTCAAACAAGCCTAATACTAAAAAAGAAATTCAAGAAATGATAGATAAAATTAATTATGTTCTTGACACTAATTTTGATTATGAAGAGACAAAACCAGATGATTTTCTATCGAAACTAGAATTATTAAGAAAAAATGGAAAAATCAATTTTTTTAGATCTTCTATCAGTTCCAATTAACTCTGTTTCAACTTCTTTTCATATTAAAAACTTTTCTTTTCAGATAAAAAAACAATATCAATCCAAATCTGAAACGAAAAGTTTTTTTAATGAATTTTTATGGACAAATCACTCTACCCCACTTTCAAGTTCAACGAAAAACCCGTTCTCTGTCACTCCAGAAACTATAGAGCTAAATTTTTCTCAAATTTTGTCGCTCATAAAATCAATGACTTTTAAATATCTGACTTTCCTCTCTATATCTTCAGCTATTATTTCAGTTGCTGAAGTTCTATCAGCTATATTTTTTAGAATTGTTTTATAATGTTTCATTCTTTTTTCATCTAATCTTCCATTCAAATATTCTTTTATAATCCTATGAATTTGTAAATCTGGATATCTCCTAATTGGCGAAGTAAAATGCGAATAATAATCAATTCCCAGTCAAAAATGCCCAACATCTTCTGAGCTATAACAAGCCTTAGACATAGATCTCAAAATAAGTTTTAGCAAGAAATATTTGTAGACTTTTTCACCCAAAGAATCTATAATTTGAGCAATCTCTTTTGAATTTGCTTTTTCAGGATTGAGAACAATTCAATAATTTGAAAGGATTTTTGCTAAAATTTGAAGATCTTGTTTTTGTGGTTCTTCGTGAAGTCTGTATAAAAATGGTATTTTTTTTGTTGCAAAAAACTTGGAAACTTCTTCATTTGCAATTACCATAAATTCTTCTATCACAATATATGCCTCGTTTCTTTCATATTTATAGACATTTTTTACTTCTTTATTTTCTCACATTTCTATTTTGAGTTCATGGAGCTCAAAGTCGATTTTTCATTCTTTTTTTCTTTTTGTGTAAATTATATCTTTTAATTTTTTCGCTAGATTAAGCATTTCTATAAGATCTTTTGATCTGTTTTGTGGATTTTTTCATGTGATAATTTCTGCAACTTCATCATAAGTCATTCTATATTTACTTTCGATAACCGTTTCAAGGATTTTTCTTTCTACAACTTCTCCATTTTTGTCTATTTCCATTATTATAGAAAGTGTTAATTTTGGTTCATTTGGATTGAGTGAACACAATCAATTTGAAAGCTCTTTTGGTAGCATTGGAATAACAAGTTCTGGCAAATATATACTTGTTCACCTTATTAGAGCTTCTTTATCAAGTATACTATTTTCCATTACATATTGCGCAACATCGGCTATATAAACTCAAAGTTTATAGTTTCAATTTTCGAGTTTTTGGACTGAAATTGCATCATCAAGATCTTTGGCATCAGCTCAATCTATTGTAATGATAAATTCTTTTCTCAAGTCTGTTCTTCTTAAAATTTCTTGATCCAAAAAAGTTTTTGTACTAAATTTTTCATCAATTCTTTTGGCTTCATTTTGGACTTCTTTTGGAAAATCTAGTTCAATATTATTTTCGATGAGAAGAATAGATTCTTCAATATTTTTGTCTGAATCCTTACCAACAATTTGCAATACTTCTCACAAAGGTTTTTCTTTTCATTCTCTAATTTTTGTAATTACAATATCTCAATCCTTAGCTCACATTTGAAGTTTCTCAGGAATATAAATATCTTTTCCAAAAGAATTAAAAACCTGTACAAAAGCATATTGTTTTGATGATTTTATAAATTTTCATATGAGTTTTTCTTCTGTCCTTTTTAGAATATTAATGATTATTCATTCTCTTCTCCTTTCTCATTTTTGAGCGTTAAGAATCCTTACATCAACAAAATCACCACTAAAAGATCATTTAGTTTTTGTTTTAAATACAAAAATTTCCTCTCCATCTTCAAGAGTTACTAATCAATAATTTCCAGAAATTTGTTTATAAAATCCAAGCATAAAATAATCCTTAAGTTAAATATTACCTTAAGGATTATAGATTAAATTGTGGTTTTTACAAGTTATTGTGCCTTTCTGGCAACCATATTTATTCTTCATTGTTTACTTTTGTCTAAAATAGCAATAGTCATTTAAGAAGTCCCAAAATAATTATCTGTTTTGAAAAAGCCCAAGATTTTGTATAAAATCTTGGGCAATAGAAAAGTGAAAGAAATTATTTTTTAAGGAGCCTTAACATCAAAACGTATACGAACTGTTCATCAGACTGGAATAGTAGGTGGTCAAGATATACCATCAGCTATTGTATATTTTAATCTTTGTTCATTTCAAACTGTTCCGTCTCAGGAAACTTGAGGAAAAAGATACTGTTCTGTTGTACCACTTCATGTGTCCCACTTAGAACCTGATGTAGGTCAAGTTTGTACATGAACAAATCCTGTTGGAAGAACATCTTCTACAATCACTGCATTTTCCTGATCTCATCAAGCATCTCAACTACCTGTATTTGTAAGAATAATAGTATATGTAACAATATCTCAGGAATTAACTATTGAACTACTCGCTATTTTTTGTATAGATATTTGTGGTATTCAGAAAGTAAGTGTAGGTTGTTCTTGAAGCTCTGAATAAGTTAATGCATTTTTCATGATGACTTTCTTTATTCCTGAAGTTGTCGAGGTTATAGGAAAAGAAACCATTCCATTCGCATCTGTTTGTGGCAAGGGACTGCCTCAATTTATACTACCAGTTCATAGTAATCATACTATATCTGCAACTAAATATTCTCATTCAAGAGGAACTCAGTTTATATCCAATAAATATACTCTTATTGTAACTGATTCTGTTCAATTTGCTTGAGATGGAGAATTTTCTATAATTACACGAGATTTAAGAATATCAAACGTTGTTCAAACTGATTCATATATTATACCATCGCGTCAATTTGCTCATCATCAACTTGCTCATGCCAATCACTTGGCAATTAATAAATTACCTGTTCAAGACTTATCTGTATAATAATAAGTAATTATTCATCCGCCACCTCAGCCTCAAGCATAGTTTTGATATCAAGTTCAACCAGCTCATCATTTGGCTTCCACAGAATTTCAAGAAATATAATTAATTGTTTTTGCTCTTATGAGAATAGAACCTCATCATCATCAACCTCAAGCTCAACCAGTTGCAGTCCTAGATGCTATAACATCAAGTTCTTGATTTCATCAGGCTTGTCAGTTTGCTATAAGTTTACCATTTAGATTTAAGGTATTGGAGGATATACGAATCATTCCTCAACCATTTCAACCATATCAAGAAATATTATTATTATAAACCAACGTTCAAGCTCAACCTCAAGATCCAAGTCTGTAAGGATCAGAATCAGAATTTCAACCTGTTCATCCTCATCATCCACTACATTTTAATCAACCTCAACCTCAATGCCAGTTTGTACCAGATCAACCAAGAGTTCATCATCAACCATTTCATCATCTAGTATTCCCTAAAATATCATTACCCAAAGATCCTGTACAACTAGATCAGCCATATCATCAATAACCCAAATTTCCTCATCAAGCTCAAGGAGTAGAGTCAAATCACATAGTAGTTCCACTAAATGTCATACTATATCTAAGGGTTGGTAAATATCAATAATTTGCATTATATGAATAAGTGGCAGTATTATTTGGTCAAGTACAACTATCTCACCAGCTACATGATGCGCCTTGTTGTCACCAACAATATAATCATCAATTTGAATGAATACCACAGGCACTCATATTTCATCAATATGACAATCAGACAAATCATTCATTTTGTAGATTTGGTAACATAACACTATCTATATCATTTGGTTCAGTATAACTATTTGCCCCAATAGTTCAATTTTCGTAATATCCTCCATATCACCAACAATATACTTTTCCTAGTCTTATAGCACACCGACCATTCAATCTTGTTAATCAATGTGATACCACATCGGATATATTATTATTTTCAAAGGTTTTTGTACCAATTAAAGATGTAGTATTTGTAACTATTAGGGCATCAACTCATCCTCAAGCTATATTTCAATTTTGTCCATATCAATCATATCACCAACAATATAATGATCCATTTTTCAGTCAACACATGGCATTCCGTTGAGCATAGAGTCTTTCAAATCATAAAACAGTGCTACCTTGATTTCAGGTATTTCAATAAGTATCTCATTTGGTACACCATCCATTCAAGGATTTTATACAAGCACCAGCAAGAGACCCTCTTGCGTGTATAGCTCATTTTTTATCTATTGCATAGGTAGTTGTGGTACTCAAATCAAAATCTCTCCAAGTATCCTTGTTTGTTCATGTTGTCTCAATGGATGAAGGGACTAGCTTTGGAATATTAAGGTAGCCTCAATCTTGATTTATTTCATAACTAGTATTAGTTCACCAACAAAACAATCTTCCATTATAAGTTCATGATGTTTTTAAAGCACACCAATGAATATCACTAGTAGTACCATTTCAGTGTAAAACTTTTCAAAAATTATCATTTCATCAATTCGTTCCTAAAGATCACCCAGATATAGGAGTTGGTTTTCTAACGCTAATACTAGATCAGTTTCATATTGCTCAATAATCACCATATCACCAACAATACACTTTTCAATCATTGATTCAACAAGTATTATTCCGTGCAACTGATACATATGTCCATCATTTATTTATTCATCAAGGAAGATTGGTTGCATCTATTTGTACCATAGTATTTCTATTATCTATGGTATTGTCTCATAATTGTCAATAATTATTTAATCATGCACACCATAACCTAGTAGAAGCATCAATAATACAACTCGAAGCAGAATACGATCATTTATTTCATCACGTATAGTCAAAAGATGGATAAGAAGTTACTTCATAATTTTCACTATAAGTTGGTATTTCAAGTCTATATCACCTTTGAAAAGGATAGGGACGATTAGTATTATCATTGTCTCATGCTACATAATATCAGTGTCAATTGTATCACCAACAATATAGATATCAGTTATTTCATATGGCACAAGTCTGACCAAAAATAGGAATTAGATCAGAATAATTACCGTTTCTATAATAAGTTTGGGTATAAGTTGTGGTTCATGCATCTCAATTCCGATATGCAGGATATCTTGAGACCACTGAAGCACCATAATAACTAGGTGATGACCCAAATCACCAACAATAAGGAGCCCCGTTTCTAAGTAAACACCAAGAATCTCAGGTTGGAGATTCTGCTCAAGTTCAAACTACATATGCTCCATTGTTAGCTACAGTAATTTCTTTGATATTATTATTATAATTAAGCTCATCTGATTGAACAATCAGTGCCCTAAAAAAAGGAAAATATATTGATGCATTAATACCTGAAACACTATAATTACCTCAATTATTATATCACCAACAATATCATTTACCATTTTTTATAGCACATCAAGTATATCAATTCAAAAATACTTTTTCAAATCAAGTATCTCATCAGGCAATAGTGTAGCCATCAAGTTTTTTTATCCATTTATTGGAATTAACTCATGCCGGAGTACCACAACCCGCCTCATTTTCATCAGGACAAATAGAATAAGTTGTTTGTCAGCTCCAGTAGAGTGTAGAGGTGGATCATCTATTATTAGTAATATCTGCATTAAGATTGAGTCATCTTTGCCATATTGCACCATTTTTATCTACTATAGCAATACGCTTATTATTTATACTAAAATCTTTTATACTAGTTCAAATAAGCTCAGGGTATATTTTATTAATTCATGTATTATCTATCTGATAATTATCATTATTTCACCAACAAAAAAGTGTACCATTTGATTTTAAAGCACAAGATGCATCATTGTTTCAACTTGGAGCAACCAGTACTTTAACAAAATTTGTATTTCATCCATCTGCTGATAAATCTCAGCTAGTAACTATTGCTGTTGGAACAAGTTGATTTCATATAGTAATACCATTGGCATTTTGATTGTTTTCATTAATTCACCAACAATATACTTTTCAATTATTAATTCAACAGGTATTATGATATCAATTTGATATATATGTCCATCATTTATTTATTCATCAAGATAAATTAGTTGCTGTGACATCGATAAATCAACTCTGATTTAGTGTAGTTGTATTATTTCATAATTGTCATCCAGAGCCATTTCAAGCACACCTAAGTCTTCATTCTTGTCAGTATGGACTATCGATAATACATTGAGTAAGAGTATATCAACCTCATTTTGATCCAATAATCCATTTTTTGGTAGTTTCTCACCAAACACTAGAAGTTTTTATTCCAAATCATCATCATCATCATCATCATGCTACTCAATATCATCATCATCATCATTTATTTGCACCATCTCAAGCTCACATTTTTGTTTCCCAAGACATGATATTCCCTGTTCATCATTTTTGTCATTCAATTTCACCATTAGAATTTCATCCTAAATATCATTTATTTGAAACATCAACAAGTACTCAGCTTCATACTGTCATTGTATCTGTTACAAATTTAAGACCTACTTCATTTCAAACTGAATGAGTTATAAGGGTATTTCATTGTGTACTGTTCGTTAAATTTGTATTGGATTTGATAGTGAATACTCAATTATCTGAATATTTAATAAATCTAGCTTTTTTGTTAGCTGTAGATGTTATATTCAAATTTTTTGATGTTATATTTCAAGCTAACTCATAACTACCATTTGAAAGTACTACATCATAATCTGGTCATACTACTATATCAGCCATATCTGTTGGTATTCACCATGTTTCAAATTCTCTAAATCATAAATAAGATCATCAATATGTTGAAACATATATTTTTTTAGCTTTTGTTGTATTTATATCAAAACATGTTCTTCATACAGAAGAGGCTTGTATTTTTAAATCTTGAGTGTTTGTTATTGTTCAGCTATTGTCTTTAAATTGCATTTTGATATTTGAAGGGCTTGTTTTATCAGTTGTAATACATATTTTTGATAGAGTCATCATACGAGCTAAAGTAATTTCAAATCAAGCTCAATTTATTGATGAATATCAATATGTTTTAGAATTTCAGTCTATTATATTAGAAATATTTGTCCACGCACCACTTCAGACAATAGATCCATAATTGAGTACTGAAGATCAATCATATAATTGAGAAAATAATCAAGAATCAATTGGTACAATAGAATCTGGAGCAGTAGAAAATCTATCTGCATAGGTCGCAATATCTCTATAGATTTTTAATCAAAAATTTGTTGATATTTTAGCATTTCTATAAAGTAATATATTTCAGTTATCTGGACTAGAAGAAGTACCTACCCATATGTCTCATCATCAAGAAATTATATTTCCATGAATATATCTATCTTTATTTCAATGAAAATAAATACCTACCTTTTGTCATGAAATATCAACATATCAGTTGACGTTCATGCTTTGAGATTGCCAATCTGTAGCATTTATATCAAGATAGCCATTAACCTGAATGGCAGAATTTTTTAGGTTAGCTACAGAATTTGTTATGACAAATCAGGAACCCGTAGAAATATCTATATTTGATTTTGTTTCATCATCCCTATCATCTGTGTTTGATGTAAATATAGTTGAATTATTAACTATTAATCACAATCTGGTCGCAACATTATTAACTGTATAACTAGATATATAATTTATATTTAAATTTTTATCTGTTATAATATTGTTATATTTGTGTGTGGTACCAGAGTACACATAAATATCTCAAATAACAAAAATGTCTGTTCAGAGAGATATTACTATTCCAGAATAACTCAAATTTCATCTGGCATTTATGTTATTAAACGTATGTTTTATTCATGTAGTTAGGTTAATATTTCAAGAAGAGGTAAGATTGGTTGTAAATCAATTGGAAGTTGTAACATTTGTCATGGTGATATCATTTGTTGATGTAATATTACCATTTCTGTTATGAGTAAGAACATTTGTGAAAGCACTTGCTCAATTACAATTTATTGTATTTGTTCATAAAGATGTTACTATTCAAGAAAAACTTAGGTTTCATGTAACATTTATATTATTGTATGTATGTGTAGTTCATATATTTACTGTAATTTTTCAAGAAGAAGTAAGATTGGTGGCGCTTCAACTAGAAGTTGTAACATTTGTCATGGTAATGTCATTTGTTGATGTAATATTACCATTTCTGTTATATGTAGGTATATTTGTAATATTGGTCATTCAATTAATGACTAGATTTCAGTAGGTATGAGTAGTTCATGAAAATGTTGTTAAATTTCATAACTGTACATCTATATTTCAAAGTGTAGCAGTAGCGATATTGGTTGCGGTTAGGTTTCATGTTTTAACAACAACATTATTACCCTCCATGATAGTTATTCCAGTATATGCAATGGTGTTTCACGCATACATATTTCAATTAAAATAAAATGTATCTATATCAGATATATTAATAGAACCATTTTTGACATCTATACTTCAAAAAGAATTGGAATTGATTTTACTTGTAACTCATAAGGACATATTACTTATATTCAAACTACCACTTACATATATATTGTCTCCTGTTGTTCAAGTCGCTCAGCTCATATATAAATCTTGCTTATTATTACCCAATACTGTAAAATCACCATTTACTTTTAATCAGGCTGTTGTAAAGTTGACAGCATCTGGAGTAGAAACTTGGGCTCATCATAGTATATACATGTAATGACCACTATTGTATGATATGTTCAAGTTTCATTGAACAAAAAGATATCAAGCTATATCTGTTTTAATATTTGTAATAGTTGCATTTCAATCAATTGAAATATATCAATTCGCATAAGTAGTCCAGTTTACATCTGTCGCATTTGCATTTAATACAAATCTTGAATTTATATTTGCATTGCGAGTTTTTATATAACCTCAAGCATTCAAACTTACATCAAATCAGTCAAAATTGATATCAGTATTACTAATTTGTAGATCATAATAAGTCGTTCATTGCCGATCATTGATATTTGTTGTCGTAGGTTCAGAATCAAGTTGCATATTTAAGGCTAATATAGAGTTTCATCTTACTAGCAACTTATGTTGTACTTCAAGATCTCGTCATACAAAAACTGCTCATGTAAGAGTACTTCATGTTCACATAACAAAATCATTGGTAACAATAAGTTTACCTTGTCTATGAGTAAGTTTACCTCAATTTTTGATTATAATGTTGGTATATGTCACATCTCAAGATATGTGACATGTGTCTTTACCAACACATCATTCTCAATTAGTTTCTATGCCTAAGCCATCAACAATAAGTATTGAATCATCTGCAAACACCAAAGATGTTCAAATTCATAAGAAAATAATTGAAAACAAAAAAAATTTTCTGATAAAAAAAGATGTGTATTTTGTATTTTTCATATTACATAGTTATTTATATAATAAATAAATTAATCCACTAAAAGGATAACCTATTTTTTTAATTTAGTCAAATTTATTAAAAAATCCTAAAATATGTTTGTTTATTTAAAATAAATAATACACGATAATTTAGGGTTTTTGAATGAATTTTAAATAATTTTGTAAGTTATATTTAAAATTATTTGATCTTTTTTCTTATCTATATGTTTTATTTTTTGTTGTTCACGTTAAACTAGTAGTCTTATTTTTTATTGTTCATGAAAGACTTTTTGTTTTTTCATAGATTGATCCCGTTAGATTTGCATTAGAATCTGTTATATTAGAATATTGTTTTTTGTTGCTTTTATTTTTATTCTTACATTCAATAATGTCTTTATATGTTGGTGTTTTACAAGCAGATATTTTTGTTTTAAAACATTCCTGAATGTCAGTATTATATTCTATACTGTCTATTTCTTGTTTCATACAAATTTTTTCTCTATTATCTGTTCTGCTTAGTTTTTCATAGAAATTTTTTGCAAAAATAATTAACATAACTAATGCTGTAAAAGCTAAAATTCATATTAGAATTTTTTTTAAATTATTCATTTTTCACATATTTTTTTGGTTATAATTAATTTATTGGATTTGTAAAACTTTTGTTACTTTTCAATTTTTTAATGCGCTTCATTGTAAAATAACATCTTGTTCTCAATTTTTACTAAAATTTACTAGAAATCTATATCTTCAAGGAATTGTAATTTGCGAACTAATCTTAGCTGATGGAATGCTTAGCATAAGCTTTGTTCAGTCTGGAAATCACGTATTACTTGCATCTAGGTCTATTTGAGTCATTGTGGAAATCTTTAAAGAACCATTTGTTTCTATTTTTAAATCGGTTTTATTAAAAGATATTGTCATTGCTTGTAATTGTCATCTTTCTTTCATTTTTTCTTTTAGATCTTCTACTTCTTTAGATCTACTAACTGTAACTTTTTGATTATTAAAATAATCATTTTTTTCTACATTTATTTTGGTTTTAATTATTTCTTTATGATTTTTTGTAATTATAAATGTTGTTATTACTAAAACAAAAAAAGAGATTAAAACAATAATAACTATTATTTGTTTATCCCTTTCAAGAAAATCATATTTTTTCTTTAAAAGAATACATTGTTTTTTTGAATAAATAAATATTCACCCAAAAAAATCCTTTATATTTTCAATTATTTCATTTAATTGCATTTTTATTGATAATTAGATTGTAATTTATCGTAGCAAATTATAATTTTATACTAAAAATAGTCAAATTTATTTTTGTAAAGTGCTTTTTAAAATTCTATTTATTTTTAGGCTGGTTCAATATGAATTTTTGTGACAGTATTACCAATATTTTTTTCTAAATCTTGTTCTATTCTTTCTGTGATATCATGAGATTCTTGAACAGAAAGATCACTTTTAACTACAAGATGAAAGTCTAGGTGTCTTATGTTTCAGGCTTTTCTAGTTCTAAGACTGTGATAATCTATGAATTCAGCTTTGTGATCCCCTATGATTTTTTTGATTTTTTCAATATCTTCGGCTGAAAGACTCTTGTCCATAAGTGGTTCAAAAGCAGATGTGCAAAGATGCCAAGCTTCTTTGATAATAAGGAGTGCTACAAGAATTGCAACTATTGGATCAAGCATACTTATTCAAGTAAATTTGATGAGCAATAGTCCCAAAGCAACTCACGCAGAAGTATAGACATCAGTTTTAAGATGAAGAGCATCGGCTTCTAGAGCAATAGAATCTTCCTCTTTTGCAACTTTATAAAGTATTTTTGAAACAACAATATTGGTAACAGCAGAAATAAGCATTACAACTATGGCAATTGTAGTTTCAGTTACTTCATGTGGATTTATTATCTTTTTAATTGCCTCTGTAATTATCAAAGCAGCTGCGATGAATATAAGAATTCATTCAGTTACTCCCGATACATTTTCTATTTTACCATGACCGTATGGATGATCTTCATCAGCAGGTTTTCATGAATTTCTTACTGAAAACAAAGCTATAATAGAGGCAAGTAAATCCATTCAAGAGTGTATTGCTTCTGATATGATACTCACAGATCAACTTATAATTCAAGCTATAACTTTTAAAATTATAAGTACTGTGTTTGATGCGACTGATAGCAAAGCAACTTTGGTTTTTCTATTTGTCATTTTAGATTAAATTATTTTTAAAAAAAGAGTTAAAAAATACCTATGGTACCATAGTCCCACAGGTATGTAGTTTGTTTCCCCTGCTGCCAATATTTGGCCCAGCCCCACGCATTAAAATATAAAATATTAAATGCATCGCCTGATCTATCTAACAAAGATTGAAATATCTAATACTTTGTGCTAAGGAGTTTATAGAAAATTGAATTATTGTCAAGAAAAAATGGCTCTAAATTTCATTCGCTGATGAAAAGGCTTATTATGGCAATAGACTACGATTGCTCATCTATAAAAAATTTATTTCTTATTTCTTAAAATCAAAACTATTTCTAATATCATAAAAAGAATTATTGTAAAAATAGCATATAGTATGGGAATATGACTAAATAAATATTTATTAATTTCTCATCAAAAAACAACCAAAATAAGAATTACAGTAAGATTTACAAGTAAAATTTTAGCATAATTTATAATCAGCCAAGTTTTAATTTTTTCTTCGCTAATAGGTTTGATGTAGGTTTGATGCAATATTATAAAAGCCATTCAAACTAAAAATGTCACAATTGGTAAAATATTAAAATGAAAAACTTCAGATCAAAGCTGTTCTCCTCATTTAACTAACATTTCCATAGCAACAAAAAGAATTACAAAAAGTCCAAGCCACTGGATTTGAGGATATTTATCTAGAGATTTTGCAATAAAATTTGAAGCAATTGCCATAAGCAAAATTGAAAACACAAGACCAATTCCAAGTGCCACAAAATTGCCATGTGAAGCTCCAGATACAGCAAGCACATTATCAAGACTCATAGAAAAATCAGCCACGATTATTGTATAAATCGCATACATTAATCATTTTCACTCTCTTCACTTAATTTCTTCCTGATGTTTTTCTTCACTTCTAAGTTCTTTATAAAATTTCCAAACTATATAAATAAGTAGTAAGGCTCCAACAAGTTGCAATCAGACAATCTGGAGAAGATACACAGCAAAAACCGCAAGAATAATTCTAAGTATTGTTGCTAATATTATTCAAAAGGCTATAGCCTTTTTTCTATCTTTTCAATGCAAATTTTTTGTTGCCATACCAATAAGAATGGCATTATCTCAGCTCATCACAATATCTATCATAATTATATTAAAAACTGAAATCAGTCAAATTGGAGTAAATAATCACCAAAACTCATTAATAAGAGAATTCATATTTTAGTTTTAAATTATAAACAAATGAATTATACATAAAAAGTGAAGGTTGTAAAAAGTTACTGTCAAAATGAATTTATTTGAGAAAGTCTATGTTTTGATTTGTAAAATCTAAGAAATCCCAATTTTCTAACTATTTTTTATAAATCAGCGTTATTGTTT
>JAQUZJ010000081.1 GCA_028691375.1 Candidatus Altimarinota bacterium
AAGCAAAAAATAATCTTGTTGATTATAAGTTGCAAATGGAAAGAATAAAAAAAGTTGTAGAAATATTAACAACTGTAAGATATTGAATTTATGCTTTGATTTGATTTTTCTTTTTTGCGGTTTTTATTATTATTTATAATACAATTTGGAATTTTGTTTTCTTTTATAAAGATGAAATTTATATTACTAAACTTGTTTGATGAGATGATATATTTGTATATTGACCATTTAGTTTGCAAGGATTTTTGTATGCTTGACTTGGTTATTTCTTGTGACTTTTTGCTTTCCTAATAATATTTAGCAATATTAATGTTACCATTATAAATTTCTCAGATTTTCGTGATTCTTTTATGGTTGAGAATAGGATGTATTTTTATATTGAATTCTTTCTTATAGCACTGGTTTGACTAATGAGTTGATTTTTATCTTCGAAAAAATTTATAAAGGAAACGTATTTATAAATCTTTAATATAATCTCTTGGATTTATAGTAGCATCGTCTTTTTTTATTTCAAAATGAAGATGTGGTCATGTAGAATTACCTGTAGATCATACTTTTCATAATTCTTGTCATTGGTTAATATTATCTCATTTTTGTACACTTATTGAGCTCATATGAGCATATAATGTTTTATATCAATTTCAGTGGTTAACTATAACATAGTTTCCATAACCACCTCAATCTCCAGCTACTTCAACCATTCATTTCCCAGCTGCTTTTATTGATGTTCATGAATCGGCTCAAATATCTATTCATGTGTGAAGAGCATTAACTTTACGAGTTGGATGAAATCTCATTCAATATTCTGAAGTAATTGCTCAAGGTGTTGGTCTTATAAATTTTTTAGGACTACATGTTTCTGTGCCAGATTCTGAATTTTGAGATCAGTTATTTGTATTCAAAACATCATCTTTTTTATTTCAAGTGTTTATTGAGTTTAGAGAACTATAAAAATCTTCTGTTATTTTTCAATCTGAATCAACTTTTCAGGCTACAGTAGGCATAGTAATTTCTATTAATTCAGCTCACTCTTTTTTTGGTTTAAATTGAACTTTTTTTCAACTAAAAACATTACTCCAAAAATCAGAAGCACATATATCAACTCATTTGCTTTGCATTTCTTGATAAAATGGTTTTAATTTGGCAAAATCCATTTCAAAATCTCACAATCCTTTAAAAACATCTAAATTTTTATATTCTTTTTCAAGATTCTCTGTTGAATTTAATATATCTAATGGATTATTTTCAAAGCCAAATACAGCTGAAATAGCTAGGAATTTTTGCAACCAATTTAATTTCCCGTTTGTTTTTGTTTCTACGACTGATGTTTGTGGTTCTGAAGATATATTTGAGGATTGATTTAATATAAATCATGTATCTGTTCATGATTTTTTAGCTTCATTAGCAATTTCATTTTTGATAGACTTTGTTAAATCGTTCTTATCTTGTTCATCAATTCAAACTAATCAGCTAACAGAATCAATATCTTCCATCAATTGGTTTAGTCTATTTATTTTTTCTGAACTTTCTTTTCATTTTATTTGGTTTATAAAATTTTTCAGTGTTGATAATTTTTCTGAAGTATCATTTTTTATATTTTCAATTGCATTTGAATCAAAACTATCAGTTTTATCCTTTAATACTCATCATTCTTTTGTGAGTTCTTTTACAACATCTTGAGAAGTTGGATTATTATTTATTTCTTCTGCCATAGTTTTTATTTATAAAGTAAATATTTCTTTTTATTTTGAGTATGACCAAAAATTATTTGCATTTGCTTTTTGAATAAGATCATTTACTGAATACCATCAGTTTTTTGATTCAGATGCTGGATCCAGTACATATATTTGACTTCCATCAGCACTTATTTTATCAAAAACAATATAATGTCATCATCTCGTAAAATATCCAGCTTGAGCGCTTGTAATAACAGTTTCTCATGCTTTCAATTTGTTTATCATAGAATTTGTATTATCTCAAAGTTCTGTACATTTTAGTCAACCAAAAATATTTCCTGCGTCAGTTAAAAAACCAAAACTTGTTCAAACTCAATTTATTCTATATCAATTTTCAACTGACCACTTTGCCGTTTCTGTTGGTAAAATTTCTTTTCCTGTTAATTTTGAAGCAACCATTGCAAAACTTGTTGGTCAACAAGCAGAAGATTCCATTGTTCAGCTACCATACGATTTACTTGCCCATTTTTCATCATACTGTTTATAATAGTAATTTCATTTGTATTCCTCTTTTGAATCTATGTTTCATTGTTCTGCTTCTGAATTTTCTTTTTTTATTTGTTCTAATAATTTTTTGTTATTTTCTGGAACTTTATTTAATTCATTACAAAAGTTTTCGTTTAAATTTCAATCAGCTAGACAAGTTTTTGTTTCTAGAACGGGCAATTTTATTTTTTGTCAATTTACAGTTAGATTTCAAGAAAAAACATCTGACCAAAAATTAGCATTTTCTAAGATATTAACTTTATTGTCTTTTCAATTAGCACTTAAAACAAAATCAAGAAAAGGTCTTATTTTTAGAATTTCATTTTTGTCTATCTTATTTATTTCCGTTTTTTGATTTTCGTTTAATCAAGGTTGAGAACCTGTTAAATAAGTCTTTAAAGGATTTAGAGAATCATACATTTTAAGGTTGTTTTCTAGTGAATTTGCAGCATTTGCATTTGCTCATTTTAACATTTCCAAAAATATTTCTCTGAAAAATTTGTTTTCAATTATAATATCTTTAATTTGGGTATTGTCTCAAGGACAAGTTTCTTGTTTTTTTAATTCGTTTAAATAAGTTGCAACTTCTTTTTGAGTAAGTATTTCTAAAATTGCCGTGGCAGTGTCATTGAGGTTTTTTGAATCAACTTTGTTTATATAATCTTGAATTAATTTGATTTTTTCTGTGTTTACATTATCAAATATTTTTTCCTTTTCTGTAAGAACAAGCTTTTCGTATAACATTTTTTTAATTCATTCTAGTGCTGTATTTTCTCAAAAAATTGATTCTGCTCAATCTTGTAATCAATCTTGTTCTATCTCATATTTTATTGTTTCTAATGCCATAGTTATATTTAGTATTTAAACGTGCAGATTTATGCTATCACATTTTTTTAAATTTGACAAATATTGAAAAGTTAAGAAAATAACCTAGCTAAAAGCTATAACTAAACAAATCTAAATTAAAATTCAGAATTTAAAATTTAAACTTTCTAAAAAGTGAAAAAACTAGAATTATTGATGCCAGCCGGAAATTTTGAAAAAATGAAATATGCGATTGCGTACTGAGCTGATGCGGTTTATGCGTGAGTGCCAATGTTTTCTTTGCGTGCAAGAGAAAATCAATTTAGTTGGGAAGATCTTGAGGAAGCCGTGAAATATTGTCATGAAAGATGAAAAAAGATTTATTTTACAGCAAATATCTATGCTCATAATTTGAAAATCAAGCCATTTATGCAAGCTTTTCAAAAAATGTATGATATGAAACCAGATGCCTTCATTATGTCTGATCCTGGACTTATAAGTATGGTGAGAGAAGCTTATCCAGATGCCGAAATTCACCTATCAGTTCAAGCAAATAACACCAATTGGGCACAAGTAAAATTCTGGAAAAA
>JAQUZJ010000082.1 GCA_028691375.1 Candidatus Altimarinota bacterium
GTGAACTAAAAAGAGCTTTACCAAATGGGTTATAATTTTTGAATTTACCACGAGCCTTATTTAATTAGTATTAACATTTAATTATTATGACTAGAGTTAAGAGAGGTCTGATGACTCACAAAAGACATAAAAATATTATCGACAAAGTGAAATGATTTAGAATGATGAACGGTAATGTTTTTTCTAGAGCAAAAAATGCTTTGGCAAAATCAGGACAAAATGCATACATTTGAAGAAAACAAAAGAAACACGATTTTAGAAGATTATGGAATACAAGAATAAACAACGCTTTAAGACCACTGGGATTGAATTATTCAAAATTCATTAATCTTATGTATTTGAAAAAAGTTTCTTTAAACAGAAAAGTTTTATCAAATTTGGCTATTACAAATCCAGCTATTTTTGAAAATGTAGTAAATTTTGTGAAATAATATAAAATAAGTAAAATACTGTGGAATCTCCACAGTATTTTTTGTTTACCAAATATGAAAATTTTTTTAATCTACATTATAAAGCTTTACCAAAAAATTCTTAGTCCAGACCATAGTTTTTGGGCGAAGTCTTTTAATAGGCCACCTTACTGTAAACACATCCCAAGTTGCAGTGATTATATGATCGAGGCAGTTGAAAAAAAATGAATATTTCTCGGGATTTCAAAATGAACTCGGAGAATCTTTAGGTGCAATCCCTGGTCAAAATGAGGTTATGATCCGGTTTTGAAGACCGGTCTTCAAAAATAAATTTCCAATTTTATACCTTTTTCATATAATTTCCCTGTTTTAATTCTATCAAAATAATTATGAATGAAATATTAGATATATTACAAAATATTGATGTACAGGCTTTAGATTTTATAAGAAGCTTTGTAGATCCAAACTCTTCTTTGCAAGTTTCTTTGATAAAGATATTTTCTGATATTGAAGTTTTATTAGCTCCTTTGTTTTTAATCATGCTTTGGTTTTTTGGAATTTATAAAAAGGATTATGAATATAAGAAAAAAGCTCTAATGATTTTTTATTCGATTGCCTTTTGTTTTGTTATTTATGTGATAATTAACCAGTTTTTACCTGTAAGACCAAGACCAGAATTATTTTCAAAATTTCCACCCTTAATTGATCATCTTCCTGATAATAGTTTTCCATCTGGTCATGCTATTTTTATGGCAAGTTCTTGTTTAGCTTTTGGATTGTTTTTAAAAAATAAACTAATCACATTTACTTTATTTTTGACTTGAACTTTAATGCTTTTATCAAGAATTGCTTCGGGAGTTCACTATCCGGGAGATATTTTGGTTGGGCTTTTTGTATGAATAGTATTTTTTACTATTTTTTATGGTTTTAGAAATAATAAGATTTTTGAAAAATATCTTTTGAAATACCCTATATTAATTGCTAAAAAACTTAAATTATAATGATTCACAATCTTTTAACTATTACAGAGAACTTTTTTGGATGAATGAACTATATGACAATAGTTTTTCTTATGGCTCTGGAATCAAGTCTTTTTCCTGTTCCATCTGAAGCAGTGATGATTCCTGCTTGATATCTTGCAAGTATTTGAAAATTAAATATTTTTATAAGTATATTAGCTTGAGCTTTCTGAAGCATGATCTGAGCTACTTTCAATTATTTTTTCATTTGAAAATTTATCTGAAGACCATTTATTACAAAATACTGAAAATATTTTTTAATTGATGAGGACAAATACAATAAAACCGAGAAATTATTTTTAACAAATGATAAACTTTATACTTTTATCGGAAGATTGATTCCAGTTGTAAGGCATTTGATCTCGATTCCTGCGTGAATTTTTGAGATGAAATTTCCGGTTTTTCTTCTCATAACATGACTCGGAGCTGGGCTTTGGTGCACAATTTTGACACTTTGTTGATATTTTTTTGGAGAAAGTATGATTCAATTTTTCGAAAAATATTCAAACGAAGTTTGAATTGGGGCTTGTATTTTAATATGAATTTGGCTTTATTTTAAGATTTTTAAGAATTGAA
The DNA here is from genome assembly GCA_028691375.1 of Candidatus Altimarinota bacterium. Classification (GTDB taxonomy): domain Bacteria; phylum Patescibacteriota; class Gracilibacteria; order BD1-5; family UBA2023; genus STD2-258. Next base: position 2,006 of record JAQUZJ010000082.1, read on the forward strand.
AGAAGAAGAAAAAATAAGAAAACACCAGCATTATTAGGTTGTCCCCAAAAGTGTCATTCCGATCCCGCTAAGCGGGAAGAAATCTATTGTAGCTTAAAATTGAGATCCCTCGACTATCGCTCGGGATGACAAAAGGCTTTTCTATACTTTTTGGGACACCCTCTTATACTGGCGTTTCTGTTTTTCTTACCGTCATTCTGAACTGGTTTCAGAATCTATGGTTGCAACTGGCACGGTGGATTCTGAAATAAATTCAGAATGATAATAAAGGTAGTTTGATTTTAGAACTATTTTACCAAACCACAACTTTTTCATTCGTAAAAGCCTTAATTCCGTTTTCTCCTAACTCTTTTCAATATCCAGAATCTTTTATTCATCAATAAGGTAAATTTGCGTAACTTGTAACAATTTTGTTTACGCTCACATTTCATGTTTCTATATTGTTTATCACGTAATTCAAATCTTCTTCATTGTCTCAGAAAACAGAACATCCAAGTCAATATTTTGAATTATTAGCCATTTGCACTGCTTCTTTGATATCTTTTACTTTGATAACAGGAGCTACAGGACCAAAAGTTTCTTCATCAAATACTCTCATTCAAGGTTTTACATCGGTAAGCAAAGTTGGAGCGTAAAAATTCCCAGCTTGAGGAAGTCTTTTTCATCAAACAAGAAGCGTGGCTCAAGCTTTTATACTGTCTTGAATTTGATTATCTAGCTCAATAAGCCCACCTTCTTTTGCTAGAGGTCAGATTTGAGTTTCTGCATTCATTGGATCTCAGACTTTCAAGTTTTCAACTGCAACTTTAAATTTAGTCACGAATTCTTCATAAACACTTTCAACAACGAAAAACCTTTTTGAACAATTACATTTTTGCCCAGAATTTGAAAATCTTCATTTTATAGCTTGAGCAACTGCTTTATCAACATCATTAGTTTGAGCCAAGATAAAAGCATCAGATCCACCAAGTTCAAGTAAAGATGGTTTCAAATATTTTCAAGCTAGGTTTCAGACTTGTCTTCCAACGGTATTAGATCAAGTAACATTTACTCAGATTATTCTTGGATCTGCAATTATTTTTTCTGTAAAATCATGAGGAATAAACAAGTTTGTATAAACTCATTCTGGGAATCAAGCCTGTCTAAAAAGTTCTTCGATTTTTGCCGCAGTCTGTGGCACATTTGAAGCATGTTTCATAAGTACCGTATTTCAAGCCATAATATTTGGTATTACACTTCTTAAAGCCTGGTTAAAAGGATAATTCCAGGGCATTATAGAAAAAACAATTCACATTGGCTCGTAGATAATTTTTGCTTTTACTCAATCCTCTATAGTTTTTGGTGCAACCAATTTTTCTGTATTATCAGCAAAAAACCTGGCATTTGAAGCAGATTTTTCAATGTCTCCCAAAGCATCTTTATAAAGCATTCACATTTCTAGGGTATCAAGTTTGGCTAATTCCTCTTTTTGACTTATCA
>JAQUZJ010000021.1 GCA_028691375.1 Candidatus Altimarinota bacterium
TTCCCATACTTATAACTTTGATAATCTTCTCAAACGTTGCTGTTGGCATTTTATCCAAAGGTTTTGTATCAGTTTTATCCATTTCAGTAACTCAAACAGCATCAATTATAACAAAATGAGTTTTATTCTTAGCATCAGGAGTTACCTGTTGAAAATCATTATCATCTATAACCCTTACTCATCTTCACTTCATCTGTTCAAATAGTAGTTGAGACCTTACCATTCTCATAAAAAAAACTATCTCAAGTGGTTTTATATCGGTTCAGGTAGCAATCATATCAACTGTAACTGCAATTCTAGGATTATAATCATTTTTGAAATCCTTTATTAATTCTTCAGGCTTTTTACCTGTAGTTTTATATGTTATCTTTTGACAGAAATCATTTCATTTACCAAACTCCTCTCTTATAATTTTCACTATATCCTCAGCATGAGAATCATCTTTTGCAAAAATTAGAGTCTTTGGAACTTCTTTTCTTCAAGGAAATATTTCAGTAAATAAATTATTTTTAAAAGCTTTTATTACTGTACGAATTTGATCTATCGCTACAACCGACCTATCTAAATCGCTTGCACTATACATAAAATCATCATCTAATTTTTCATATCTAACTTTTCTAGTAAGTTTATCTCTTTTATCAACATAATAACCTGATTCTACTTTAGCTCATTGAGTACCAATCTCGGTTTCTATTTTGTAAACATTAAAATCTACATTTATTCAATCCGCAACAGCTCTTTCATGGTTATATTCCATTACTAAATTATTATTGAAAAATCAGATTGTTTGTTTTGAAGGAGTTGCTGTAAGTCAAACTAATTTGGCATCAAAATATTCTAAAACTTGTCTCCAAAGATTATATATACTTCTGTGGCACTCATCTACAACGATATAATCAAATGATTCAATAGGAATTGAAGGATTATATTTTATAGGCTCAGATTCTTTTATAAGATCCATGAAATTAATCTCTTCAACTGACTTTTCTTCTAATTCTTCGTTAATTTCATATCAACTAAGCATAGAAAACATTCTTTGAATAGTTGAAATTGTTACTTTTGCTACATCATCAATTTTATTTGTACTCATGTTCTGAACATTGTACATTTCAGTAAATTTTCTTCAATCTCAAGGAACTGAAAAATCTTGAAACTCCTTTAGTGTTTGTCTTCATAAGTTTCATCTATCAACTAGAAATAAAATTCTTTTAGCTTTACCATGCTTTATTAATCTATAAGCAATATTACAAAATGTAAATGTTTTACCTGTTCAAGTAGCCATTTGAATTAATGCTCTAGGTCTATTCTCTTTAAAAGAATTTTCAAGGTTATTAATAGCTTCTACTTGAACTTTTCTTAGTCATTTTTCTTCTAGAGGTGGAAAATTTCTTAATAGTTCTAATGGTTGATTCGGCATATTAACCCATTCGAGTAGGGTTTCAGGTTTATGAAAGGCAAAAACCTGTCTACTTTTAGCATCAGGTTCTAAATAATTTGTAAATCTAGTTTCTATTCAAGTTGATTCATAAGAAAATGGTAAAGGGTTTTTATAACAATCAACCCAATCAGGAATTCAATTAATATATTTCAAAGATTGAGTCTCAACTCATACAAGAGTTGAACCTTCTTTTTTAGCTTCTATTATTCAAATAGCTTTTCAGTCTACATAAAGAAGATAATCAACATATCAATTTCATTTATCTAATGGAAATTCTCTAACAGCAACTCACAAAGAAGCCATTATATTAAGTTCTTTAATATCTTGAATAACCCATCAAGACATAATTAATAGGTTATCTATATTTTTTCTAGCTTCAAATTCTGGATTTTGGCTCATATTTTACATTAACAATAATAAACTTTAAGAAAATAACATCACTTTAAAAACTCCTTGGATTATATCCTTTTCCCTCAAAAAATCAAACCACCACAAATTTTCTCCTCCCAACCCCTCTACCCCAATCTCTTCTTTTCCTCATCCTTAATTCTCTTTTTAGATTCCCTAATATTATCAGGAGTTGGTAATTTTTCTGGCATGGTTCCGCCGAGCTCTACGATTGTCTCTCTTACTTTTTTGCCGACACTGTAATGAGCTTTGCTGGCTTTGTCCTGACCGATTATATTTTCTCTTTTGAGTTTTGCCTCAGCTTGAGTTGCGCGGAATAGGTTGGCTGCCAATTCTTCGCTTCACATATGATCTAGAATGGCATCTTTTGGCTTTAATCTTTTTTTGGCGTGAATGTCTTTTTGTCTCAGTCAACCATAGAGTCACATATATCCATAATCCTGAAAATTGGCATAATTAGAGACTCCGGCTTCTTTGGCGGCTTTTGCGAGTTTTTTGTTGTGCTCTTTCATTTCTTCCCTTAGAAACACTCTTTTTGAATCCTCTACAAGTTGTTCGTGAACTTCTTGTTTTCTAGTCTGTATCGCAAAATAGGTTTGTGCGAGCGCTATTTCTGCTTTTCTTGGATCACCATTTTGAGCTATTAGATAGCAGGCATAGCGAGAAAGATTGTAATCTTTTATTTTTCTTTTGGCTTCGGATCAAACAGAAACCATTTTCGTGACGTCACGAAAATGGTCATCTACGTTTTGTTTACTATTTTTACATGATTCTTTCGCTCTTGAAATAGCTACTTCAAAATTTTCCCAACGAATATAACCAAGAGGATTCATCAGATACCTCGCGCTCCAAAATTCTTGTCCATAATCATTTATTTTTTTGATTTGCTCAAAAATATTTTCTGTCATTGCACTAGAAATTAAATACTAAATTCAATTTTTTACAAAACAATCCCCAAAAATGACAAAGGGGGATATCACTTTTAAAACTTCCCGAATTATATTCTTTTCCCTCAAAAAATCAAAAAAATCCCTGTAAGGGATTTTCTAACATCTATGTTGGAAATCTTAACTGCGAGTAATGTTCAAACTTTTGTGGAGAATTTTGAGAGAGCAATTTAATAATATTGAGAGTATTCTTAGTGATTAACTAATATTACTAATAAAGAATGATTCCGTTTTGGTTAAAAGGAACCTTGGACATTTGTTATATTCCAATAGGAAAGTCTGAATTATAATTTCAGTTATTTAATAACTTATTTGAATGCATATATTGAATTAGACTAGCTAATTCTTCCTTATTAATTCAAATACTTTTCTCCATAAAATCTTTATTTTTTCAATATCAAAAATAAAGAGTAGCTCATCCATCAGGACTGCTGTTATAGATTACAATATCAATTATGTGATTAATATTTATTATTCTATCATTGTTAAGCCTAAAAAACATTTTAATTTACATTAAGAAATATACTCTGTTATTATAATAAATAAGAAAATAATTCAAAATTCAAAGAAGCACCCTATTGTTCAGATTATAGTTTTTTCTAAAAAATTTATACTAAGATCTGATGTTATTATTTAAAAAATCAGAAACAAATCACTCATTTTTTAATACTTCTATAACTCATCTTAAAAGATAATTGTTTACAAAGCTTATGGTATATATTCTTCATCATTTTGTTATAGAATGAATTATATTTTTATTTTTAAGATTTACTATTAAACGAGATTTTTGCAAAGATGTTTTAGCTCACAGATCAGATAACTCTGATAATTCTTCAGATTTCATTTGCATGTCATCCTTTGATATAATATATTTTAGTATATCGTATTCAGATTTTGTTATATTTTCTCTGTCTTTGGCAAATATAATAGCAGGGATAAGAATCTTTTCTTTAACATATTTTTTATTAAGTAGACTATCAATTTTTTCAATTTCATTTTTTAATCATAAAAGAAAATATTCACACCAGTCAAGAATATTCCTATCACTTAGTGAATCTGTTTTTCATAGCATAGAATAGTATTTATCTCTGTCACTATAAAATACGCAGGAAGGGTTTATTATTCTTAAATTTTGATTTAAAAATCATAGTTTAATTAAAAAGGCATAATTAAGTAATCTTCACATTCTACCATTCCCATTGTCAAAAGGATGTATAAAAGCAAAACGATGATTAGCTACAGAAATCATTAAAAGCTGATATTGTTCTGAATGATCTTTATTAATAAAATTAATAAATTCATCAAAATAATCTTGTAATACTGTATAATCTGGAGGTATGTGATTAGATTTTCCTATTGTTATATTATTACTTCTTAAGTTTCATGGATTATTTGATCATTCTCAGTTAGGAGGGGGTGTTAAGTTTTTTGTTATAATTTTATGTAATTCTGATATGTATATACGATTGATTTGTGTATCAAATTTTGTATTATTTTCTATAAATTTTATGGCCTCCTCAATATTTTCTATTTCAATTTGTCATTCCTCTTTATTTAGTTTTTTTTCAATAATTTTTTCTACATATTCAGCAAGTGTCGTATTATTTCATTCAATTCTAGCTGATCATAGAGTTTCAAGCATCTGAAAAATATATTTTAATTGCTTAAAGATATGTATAGGAATTTCTCATATCAATACTCTTCCTCTTTGTTTTTCTAAATCTAAAATAATATTTGCTAGATTGCTCCCCCAAGAAGGATCAGGAATTTTTATAACTACTGCCATATAAGTTTAGTTACTTTTTTATAAAAAATTACTTATCAAATTTAGATATCACTACTTATCAAGAAGTATAGTAATAATTATTAATTATACAAGCTTTTTTATAAAATAAATGTAATATTACTTATCAAATTTAGATCTCATTACTTATCAAAAATATTTAAATAACTTAGAATAAGTTATTCTATCCCTAAAAATAAACAAAACTCCAGTTATTGCAAACCGGAGTTTTATTGTATAATTCATCTGGACACACCACCGTGAAGAATAAATACCAAGATAATGTGAATAAAATAGTTAGTTATTGTCTTAATATAGAGATTATTAGATGTGGTCAATATGCTCTCTTATTAATATAGAATTTCTTCTATTTTAATATCTCTATTCTATGGAATTTATATTAAAAATCAGTAAAATTATGAAAAAATTACGATAATTATGATAGATTCTATGATTTAATAAAAATATCTTCAATGTAGATATTATTTTTATCATCAGTATATTTCTTGCAATAACACACAACATTATAACTTCTTACAAAAATTACTAGTTTTGATTTTTCAGAATCAGATGTTCTATCAATTATTTCTCAAAAAACTCATTTTTTGATAGTATTCTCTATTTCGTCTATAATTTCTTCAGTTAGTCTATCTGTTATAATCACATACATATTTATAATATCGTCTTCATTTGGAAGTCCTGAATCATTATAAAATTTTCTATAGTACTCCTTAAGAAAATCAGTAAAAACAGTTATTTTTGATTTAACGGTTTTAGAAAAAGATATTTTAAGCATTTATTAAATATCAGTTATCCTTTAAATTATTTTTATCATTTCTAATTTCTTTTCTTAAAATTTCAGCATTTTTCAAAATATGTGAATGTACTTCTTTCTTTAATTCAGTTCATGAAATATATCATGATAAATCTCTTGTTTTAGCCATAAATAATTATATTAAGCTTTATTTCTTATATTATAAGTATAAGCCCAATAATTCAAAATATTTTTTATGCTATTTTGTATTAAAATAGATTTTAGCAAATTAAACTTGTGAAATATAATTTGCTATTTATCTGCCTTTTACCTTTCAATCGACACTAATTGTATGTATTAAAATTTTTTTCTATATATATTCTCAGAACATATATAGATATTACCATTTTTCTATATATATTTATCTTCTCCCACCATTCTATACGCTCACACATCAACCATACCATAAAACTTTAAAAACAACCAAACACACATTATCTAGAAAGATTAAAATAACAAAAAATAGTCAAACATTTAAGTTTGACTATTTTTTATAAAATTAATATTCATAATGGATTACGAATTTTAATCTATCATAAATCATATTTTTCTATTATTACTATCTTTTTCTGCAAAATAAATACTATTAAAATATTCTAGTTCTGAATCTGATAATGATTTTTCTATAGATTTTATAGTTTCTTCTATCATTTCTTGAGAAATAATTTCATCTTTTAATGCTGCTTTTTTTGCTACACTTTCAACAATAAATTCAATATCTGAAACAATATAATTTTCAGTTAATTCAGACAATTTTTGATAATTAATATTTTCATTAACAGGTCTTCCATTTAAATAAAAACTAAATAATTTTATTCTTGTATCTTCATCTGGAGGTCAAATATATAATTTTAAATCAAATCTACCAGTTCTAAGTATAGCTGAATCAATTTTATTTGGATAATTAGTTGCTCATAATACTAAAATTCATTCTTTTGAAGCATTATCTAAGTTTATTAGAAACTCATTAATTTCTTCTTCTTTATATTGACTATCTCATGTTAAATTCTCTCTTTTAGGCACTAATCAAGATATTTCATCAAAGAATAATACAATAGGTGCTTTTAATTTTGCTTTTTCAAATACTTGTCATATTTTTCAAACTGTTCAATGAATATGAGGAGATGCAATGCTTGAATGTTTAATTTCCATAAAGTTCCATCATAATTCTTCGGCTAATTTATTTGATATATAAGTTTTTCAACATCAAGGAGGTCAATAAAAAAGTAATCAATTTGGCAGTGTAACTTTATATTTTAAAAATTTATCTTTATTTTTAAATGGCAAAATTATTTCTTCTAGCAATTTATTTTTAAGATCTTGCATTCATGCAATGCTTTTAAATCATCTAACTGAAACTAGGCTATCTTTTAAATTGTTTAAATATTTTATATTAAATTCATCAACAACTACTCAGATAAACATTTTATTATTAATTTTTATTTTTTTTATTTCTATATCAGAATTTAGTATATCATTTTCTTTTATATCCAAAAATAAGTATAAAAACTTATCATTTGAAAGTTTATATACCTCAGTAAAAAATAGCTTATCAATTCTATTTTTGATATCTAATAATTCTCAGATTTTATATCAGTTATACAATATTGGCTTTTCCATATTTAATAATTATAAATTATCCACAAGTACAATTTTCATTTAATTTTTTATTTTTTTCTTCTATAAGATTATTTAATTTATTAATTTCATTATTATATTGATTTACCGAATTTTTATTATATCGATTTACTTTCATATTATTTATCTTGCTTTCTAATGAATTAATAGCATTATCTAAATATGATGTATCTAGATTAGCAGGACAACTATAATTTCAAAAAGTACACCGACAATAATTATTTTTTTCTGTATATCCTATATTACATTTCCGGGCATTATAATTATCATTATCCGTACAATATGAGTTGCTTGGTTTTTTATAACTTTTTCAATTTAGAATACATGTATTATTATCTGTGGATTTTTTTTCATCTGTAATACCATTAGGAAATAATTCATCAAATTTAGAATCAGAACTAGAGCTATCCTTAGTAGGATTATCATAAATATCATTAGAAACATTATCATTATTAAATAATATTCATACAAATATGAATATTATAATTATGAACCATATCCATAATCATCATCATAATCATGGTTCATTTTTCTTTTTGTTATTGTTAATATTTGTGCATAAATATGAGTAAGTTATAGAATCAATATAAAAAATAAAAAAATATCAATCCTCTTCTGATAATTTTTTTAATGTTTTTGCTCTAATTTCATCAATATGTTCAAAAACTTCTTTTGCATTTAGTTCTCATGTACTAATTTTATTTAAATATTCTCTTATTCAATCTAATAAATTATTAAGTCACTCAGGATTAATTCATTCAAATAAATCAATATTATTTTCAGCTAATTTTTCTACAATTGTAAATTTTTCTATAGCTTCTATATAATTTTCTTTTTCAAATAATTCTTTTCACTCGACAAATCATTTTCAAAGTTTTCAAAATATTGCCCTTTTCTTCAGATTTTTTAAAAATCTCTCATCTTGATTGTTTAATTCATCTTTCTCTAACTCTTCTATTTTATTAAATGCTCAAGTAAAATCTTCATTATCTAGTAATTGAATAAGGGGTTTCAATTTTATATTTGCTGTTATAGTTTTATATTCCTCATTGATCTTATGTTTTAATCAATCCGTACCAACTATAGCAAGTGCATAATTAAGTATTTTTAAGGCCTCATTTTCTTCATCTAATTCATTATTTAAATCTAGCATTATATTTCTAAATGCTTCAGTAACACTATCTCTTACTAATAATGTTTTACTATCATCATATAATCATAAATCCTTTAACTTTTCTAATAAATCTAATATTTCTTGATTTATTTTTATAACTATATTTTTTTCATTATCATCAAAAACTCCGTCATCACTAATATTCATATCTTTAAGTTTTCAAGATAATTTATTTAATTCTAAATAAATTTTTTCAACTTGTTCACTAGTTTTATTTCATTTTGAATTTTTAAAATATTGATGAAATGTTTTTAATACTGAATCATCATTCAATTTTGAAGATATATCATAAAATAAATTTGATAAATATTTTCATAAATCATTTTTCAAATCTTGAATTAATTCTTTATTAGTAGATATATCATCAAATAAAAAATACTTTTTTTCAAATAATTTCCAAAACTTCTCATCTTCAGAAATATCTTTAAATATTTGAATAGCTTCTTCGATTAAGTATTTATATTGATTATTTGAATTTGAATCTAGTAACAATAAAGAGTATAATAATGCTAAATTTTTTTTATTGTCTGAATTTTTAAATATTTCTATTGCTTCGTTAAAATTCTTATCATTAATAAGTTTAAAAATCCTCTTGTCTTCTTCATTTTCTATATCAAACCAAAAAAATGTATTTATTAGTTTTTCTTTTGGATTTGAAAGATTGTCTAAAGCTCATTTTACATAAATTCCATTTCTATAATCTTTTGTAAAATAAAAATCATTTTCAAACTCTGGAATCTCTCAAATAGCCAAATATTTAAGTATATCTTTTGCTCTTTTTGATATTTGTTTTTGATTAGCTGAGATATCCAATCATAATATATGATAATTATTTTCTAATAACATTTTTTATAATTTAAATAGTAATTCAAGATAAATTTCATCATTCAATTCTTCATAATTCATCTTTTGGTAACATTCTATAAAGTTCTCTTACTGAATTTTCTAATTCATCTTTATTTCAATTTCTAATAGCATTTTCTCATTTTTTAAAATAATATTCTGTGTCAGTATCATTACTAAAATAATATCATCAAAATTTTAAATCATTATAAATTCTTTCCCACCATTCTATAGTTTCCATTAATATAGATGTTCTTAAACTATTTAATTGTTCGTTTATAGATGATAATAAGATTTTATCTTGATCTAATATTGCTTTCTCTCATCATTTTTTAATAGTTTTATATCTTACTATTATTTCTTGAATTTTATAATCTTCTGAATTTTCTAACTCCTCTAATATTGAATCTAATAACTTTATTAATTCATTAAATAGCTTTTGTTGAATATCAAGTTCAGTATTTTTTTCTAAATTATCAATTTTAACTTTAAAATCTTTTAATTTTTTATTAGCTTTTCTTTTTTCATCTTCATCGCTAGATGAATTATTAACAGTTCATTCTAAGTAAGATATTTCTTCATCAATTTCTTCTTTTTGGTTTGGAGTTAAACTTCATCTAATTTTTGAATATCTTTCTTGTTCAGAATCCAAATCATTTTTTAATATTTTTAAATCAATTTCTTCATTTAAAATTGTAGTACGAGCATTAATAGATAAATCAATAGAAGCAATATATGCTTTTACAGATAATTGTCTTGATATATCTACATCAATAGTTACCTCAACTTGAGTTCAAGCATCTAAGTCATAAGGAATTTTTTCTCATGATATTCCTAAATCACATATAAATTGATTTCTATCAGGATTATCTGATTCTCATTCATATACTTTAATAGGTAATGCATTTATGGACTCTCATTTAGTAAGACTTTTACTTGTTTTAAATTCAACTGTTTTAGATAGTGGTAATTTTGAATTTTTTTCAAAAAACCAATACATTTCATCTTTCCAAGATAAACCGCTATTTTGTTTAGCAATTGATACTCAAATATTATATGGAACCGGAATACTTCATACAGATAATCCATGTGAAATTGTAAAATTATCATTATTTAATTCTAGAGTATTTCATTTATTATCGAATAAATAAATCCAATAATTGTTTGGTTTTCAACTCTCTAATTTAAGATTTGCAATAAATTTTCAATTTTTTATTAAAATTCTATTGCTTGAATAATATCAACTATCACTCTGTATTTGAATATAAAATTCTTCATTCTCATTTAGTCAATCTATAAATCAACTAACCATTTCTTCATCTTCAATTGAAACAGATTCATAATTTAATTTTATATTATAAGAATCAAGAGATATTTTATTATTTTCTTTAAATTCATCTTTTATAATTTGTGTTGAAGCATAAACAGCTCATCATTTTGCTACAACAGTCAAAGGATCAACACTTGAATCAACTTCTATTCAAAGTTCTTTTTCTAATTTTTCTTTAATAATAGGAGATTGAGTACTTCATCAAACAAGAACTATTTTTTCAATTGATTTTTTTTCAATTCATCATTCAATAATGGTTTCTTTTACAAGAGTAATAGATTTATTTATAAAAGGTAGTATTAATTTTTCAAATTCATCTCTTGTAACATTTATATTTAAATATATTTCATTACCATTATCATCTTCTCATATTTTATCTATTTCAACATTAACTTCTGAGTCATAAGTTAACATTTTTTTTGTATTTTCTGCTAATCACTTAAGTATATTAAAAATATTTTTATATTTTTCATTACCTCTATTAAAATTTAATAGAGAAAATTTTTCTATTATTTTTGAAATAAATATATTATCTACAATAGCCCAATCAAAATCTTTTCATCATAAAAAATTATCTCATTTACTAGATAAGATATTTAACAATCAATCTTTTGATTGAATTAAAGCAGTATCAAAAGTTCAACCTCCTAAATCATAAACCAACCAATTATCACTTTGTTTTTTTCAAAAACCATAAGCAATTGCAGCAGCAATAGGTTCTTGTAGTAATACGACTTGTTTAAATCAAGCTAATTCTCAAGCTCTTTTTGTTGCTTCTGATTCAAGAGTTGAAAAATGAGCAGGAATAGTTATTACAACTCAAATAGTATTTACCTCAGGATATTTTTTTAAAATTGTACTTTTAAGATATTTTAAAATTTCAGCCGATATTTCTTCTGCCTTAAAATTTTTCTCAATCCTTGGGAAAAAAGTAATTTCAGGAGTCCCCATTAATCTTTTAACTTCAGCCTTAAAATTTTTTATATCTCATTCATCTGCATATTTAAAAAGTTTTTCGTAAGCTCTTTTTCAAACAAGGGGATTTTTTGCTTTATCATATCAAAAAACAGATGGTGTAAATTCATCCATCTCAAAATTTTTGATTATTTCAATAATTCATCAATTATTATATGCTATAGCTGAATTTGTTGTTCATAAATCAATACCAATTTGTATAGTAGACATTTTTAATAAATTAAGATTTAAATTTATAAATTATAATACTAGCTTGTTTTAAGATTTCTCAATTAACAATAATGGCTGGTTCAATGGTTTCTTTTATAATATTATTTAAGTTCTCTATATTTGTATCTTCAACTGCTTTTAATTCATAAAAATTTATTTCTTCAGAATATTTTTCTCATGAAAATGACTTTAACTCAATATCTAAATCTTTTATAAATTTTTTTAACCTATCTAAACTCACAGATATTTTTTCACTATCTTGTTCCTTTAAATAATGAATCTTAGAGATTTTTTCTTCTAATCTCCAAATATCTATTGATAAATTAATTAATTTATCAATAGATATATTTTTGATATTTTCCATATTTTTTATAAATTGATAATTATACTTTATATATTATTATTATATTAATAATATATAATATTCAAGTAATTTATGTTAATTTATGTTTTTTATAAATGGGTTATTTTCATTGATAATTTTCAGGATATCTTATATTTATAATAATTTTATTAAAATATATATTCCAAATAACTAAATCTCTCTCTCACCATTCTATACGCTCATACATTAACCATACCATACAACTTTAAAAACAACCAAACACACATTATCTAGAAAAGATTGAAACAACAAAAAAAATAGCTAAACATTTAAGTTTAGCTATTTTTTATAAAATTTTTAATAACAAATACTTTTCATTAATATTATATATAATTACATACAATACTGAGACCTCCTTAATTTTACTTTTAACAAATATAATTAGGTTAGTTATGAAAAAGTATTTATTCTTCACGTTGCTATGGAGGCACCACCCGGAGTCGAACCGGGCTATAAAGCTTTGCAGGCTCCTGCATAACCGCTTTGCTATGGCGCCAGAAATAATTGTCGGAAGAACTGATGCAGAAAGGATTTTATATAATTTTTCAGAAAATACAAATTTATTTAATTTAAAAGAGGCTTTTAACTTTTATTGATTTGTATTTTGTTGTACTTTAATTAGTAGTCGTGTTATCAGAAGTACTTGTATTTTGAGACTGTAAAAAATTTTGTGTAAACACTAAAAGTTAGACAATAAATACATCTAACTTTTTTTAAACTTTTTACAATTAATTTTTACAACTATGGAACTAGAAAATATGGATGAATTAAAGAACTTAACCCTAGACCAAATTGCATGAAAGATGCATACAATGGAAGTAAAATCTTTAGAATATGAATATTAAAACAGAAAAAATCATCTAACCAAAAAGTGCTTACATAAAACTAATTAAGGTCCCTTTGTTTTATTTTAATTATCTATTGTCTCAACTTTTACTCAAAGTTTATCGAGTTTTCATATTATATTTTCATATCATCTTTCAATATATTCTACATTTGTTATGTGAGTGATTCATTTTGCTATTGTTCAAGCTATAATCATGGCAACTCAGGCTCTAAGATCCCAGCTTGAAACCGTAGTTCATTTCAATTGAGTTTTACCGAAAATTAAGGCTTCGTGTGGATTAAGAATTGCTGGATGTCATTTCATTTTTTCAAGTTCAATAAGATAATTCAATCTTCATTCAAATAAAACTTCATGAATTTTTGATATTCAGTTTGCTTGTGAAAGAAGCACTGAAAATGGTGATTGTAAATCTGTAGGAAATCAAGGATAAACATTTGTCTGAATATCAACAGCTTTCAAATTATTACATTTATGAACTCTTAAAATATCATTTCATAAATCTTCAAATTTTACTCATGCTTCTTCTGCTTTCTCCAGAAAGACTGTCAAATCAGCAATTCTTGCATTTTTTATGTCAATATATTTTTTTGCTGCCAAAGCTCCAAAAACAATGAATGTACCTGATTCAATGTAATCAGAAATTACTTCAAATTTAATTTCTTCTTTTAGTGATTTTACTCAATTTATAATTATTGTGTGATCATATAATAGGGTAATTTTTGCTCATCATTTGTTTAAAAAATCTATAAGATTCAAAACGTGTGGCTCTATTGCAGCTAATTTAATCGTAGTTTTTCAGTTTCTTATTATACTTCATATCAATAAATTTTCAGTTGCAGTAACAGAAAATTGAGCATTCAAAACAACATCTCAATCTTTGAGTTTTCATTTTAAGTATACATTATCCCCACGACTTAAATTTTTGAATCATAAAGCCTCAAATCATTTTATGTGATCATCTATCGATCTTTTTCAAATATTACATCAACCTGGATAAGGAATATTGAGTTCCTTAAAACGAGGCAATAATGCTCCCAAAAGAAAAATTCAAACTCTTATTTTTTTGATTAATCCAATATCAAGATTTTTTGCTATAATATGAGAATTATCCATTTTAAGAATATTTCAATCAAATGAATATTTTACTCAAAAACTTTCAATAAGAGTCAAAAAAGTTTGTACATCTCAAATATGTGGGATATTTTTTAGCGTAACTTTTTTAAAAAGTAGGCTCGCAGCAATTATTGGCAAACTTGCATTTTTTGATCAACTTATTGTAATTTCTCCCGAAAGAGTTTGTCATCAAGCAACTTTTAACATAAGTTAAAATTAAGAGATAAGAATTGAGAATGAAAACAAAACAGAACCATTGCTAAAACGATAGTGGTAGGCAATCTTGGTCTACAGAAACAAACTATAAGATTACCAAAAAATTTCCAATCCCGCTAAATGGAATACAATAACTAATTTTGTAGTCTAAAATATTCTTTTTAATGCAGCAATGTTGAATACATAGTCCATTCTAAGAGAACCAAGAATTCAAATATAAGATATTTTTCATTCCAGTTCAACTTTTTTTGCTATAATAGTGCAACTTTCTAGATCCGGTATAATATTTTCCTCTCATATAAAGACAGAGATTTTATTGGAAATATTCAAATTTTCAAGTAATTTTATAAAATTATACTTGTCTTCAAGTACTTTGATAATACTGCAAACAGATTCTCAAAGTAAAAATCAATTGCTCTGTAAAAGATTTGACAATCATAAATAATAACTTTTTTTTTCTCAAGGAATACATCCAAAAGCTACTTCTCAAGTAGCTTTTGTAAGATTAGAAACTAATAAATACAATCTATCTTCGACTTTATTGTTTTCTTCCATTTTTTCTAACTCTTTTTCGGCTTCAATAAAATAACCCGGCATTCATTCCATCAAATAATCAACAAAAACCCTGATTCATTTACAAGTTGGCAATCTTCAAGCTGAATTATAAGGCTGAAAAATAAGTCACATTTTTTCCAAAAAATTCATATCATTTCTAATAGTAGCACTACTAACAGATAAATCATGTTTTTTTAGTAGAGATTTTGATCCTGTGACATCTCAAGTTTTGATATATTCTTCAATAATCAGTTTTAGTATATGAACTTTTCTTACATCTATTTTTTTCATTTTTGTTTTAAAAAATATCATATAACACATATATTACAGAATTTTTCAATTAGTCAAAAAATATTATTATTAGGTTTCTAAAATGTTTTGGAAAGTAAATCAGTTCAGTTTGATTTTACATTTGATTCTATACCAGAATTTTCTAATCGAGACATTATATATAATCCTGTGCTAAATGTTTCTGGCATTTTGAATATAGTTTAGGTTTTAATTAAACTTAGGTTAGCATAAGTTGGAAGGCAAAATCAAAAAGATTTTACAAACATCAAAAAACTCTCGGAAATCCGAGAGTTTTTAAATTCTAATTTAGAAATAGAATTAGAAGCTACCTGTTACAGAGAATGTAAGAGTATCAGAATAGTCTCCAGCAGCAGGAGTAAGGCTTGAAATACTAGCAGCTACATCTACAGTAGCAACATATCAAGCTGTTGGACCTTCTACAGTAGCAGCAGTAACAGCACCTCCAGTAATAACTGGACTAGCAACAACAGAACCATTATTTTGAAGATCTGTAGTTTCACTAACTGTTAAAGCGTAACCTTCAGTACCAGCTCAAGTTGCTGCAGCAGCAATAGTATGAGCAGCATTAGCTGAAGTTAAACCATGATTAGCACTAGCTACAGTAAGAGTTAAACCATGAACAGCATTTGTAGTAACAGTTGCAGTTGGATCAGTAGCAGAACTTACAGCTCAAGCAACAGAAAGAGCACCAAGAGCAACAGTAGGATTAGCAACAGAAAGTGTTAAAGTTGGAAGAACTCTAGCAGTAACTGCTACTTGATTAGCATTACCAATATTCACAGTAACAGCAGAAAAATCACCAGCTGTAGTTACAAATGAAACTGAATAAATTCAAGCAACTAGAGCATCAAGAGCAACATCAGTAATTGCAAAAGAATCATTAGCTTCGGTAACATCAGTAGCATCTACTCAGACAATTGGGGTACCAGCAGGAGTTTTTACCACCAAAGTAGTAACATTATCACCAATATAATTTTTACCTGCATCAGTAACAGTAATGGTATCTGTACCATCATCATACGTAGCAGAATCAACTGCTATACCTGCAGCACTTACGGTTGAACTCAAGACATTCATTGCCAATAGAGTTACAACAGACAAAGAAGCAATTATTTTCTTCATAAACTATAAAATTAAATAAATAAATTTTTTATAACAAAAGGTTACAACTTCCATTATCTTTTTTTTGAAAAAAAGTCAAGATATTTTTTATAAAAAAAAC
>JAQUZJ010000022.1 GCA_028691375.1 Candidatus Altimarinota bacterium
GATAGTGTTTTTTTGATGAGATTTATTCGGCGTATGAGGAAATAAAAGTAAGTTAGAGCTATCTAAAAGATTATTTTTTTACAGGTTATAAGTTTTTTGGGTTCCTTTGTATTTGAGTCATAATGATTATTTTATGGTAATTTGTGTTACTACTTTTACCAAAAGTAACAGAAAAACTCATCTAAATAATTTTAGGTGAGTTTTTGAATTATCTAGTTTCTTTTATTTTTAAACTTATTACAAAAGCAACCAAAATAAATATGCCTATTGCAAAAAAATAAGGTAAACTGTCTTTTATATAATATAAATATCAGGCTAATAATGGTCAAATTATGGTACCTACACTCGCATAGGATGTGTTAATTCCAAGCGCTTTTCCTGTTTCTTTTCATGCCAATTTTGCAATTAATGCATTCATAGAAGGATTTATGCTTCCATATCCAAATGACATTAAAGGTAGAAATAAAAATATTGCAAAAGGTGCATAATTTATGGCTATCAAAAAGTATGAAGTTATCATTAACACAATTCCACAAATTATTGATGTTTTTTCTGATAAATATTTAGAAGTATATTTTATCAAAAATCATTGGTAAAAAATTGAGAAAAATCACATATAAGTGTATATAAGTCACATTTTATTTTCCGCAAAGCCAAGTCTTTCTGTAAAAAACATTGGCATACTCGTCTGCTGTAGAGAAAAACTAATAGATATTCCTAAAGTTGCGATAAACATTATTATAAGTTGAGATTTGTTATGTTTTATATCAAAAGTATGTATGATCTCTTCAGGATCTTCACAATGAACTTTGTGATTTTTTGTTTCTGGCAAGAAAAACCAAATTAAAAGCATATTAATAAAAATAATCACAGCTGAAATTATTCAAAGAAATTGCATTGAATAACCAGCAAAAAATGCTCATATAGAAGGTCAAATTATCATTCCTATTCCAAAAACTGCTCATATCAATCACATATTTTTCATTTTTTCATCTTTGTTTGAAACATCAGAGATATAGGCTTGGGCTACAGATATTCAAGCTCAAGCCAAACCATTTAAAAATCTGGCAAACATAAAAAGGAACAAATTTGAAGAAAATGCAAATAATATGTATCAAATTAGATTTATTACGACCGTAAAAGACAATATTCTTTTTCTTCAAAATTTATCAGATAATCTACCAAATATCATTCCGCCAATAAACATTCAAACCGAAGTTATTGCGAATGTAATACCAACAAATCTTGAATCAAATCAAAAATCCTTTATTATAAAAGGTAAAATTGGTATTACAATCCATAGTCAGATTATTTCTAAAAATACCGTTAATAGTAAGATTTTTAGTTCTTTTTTCATAGTTTTATTATTTATTCAACTTGCGCATTTTATTGAGAAATTATTTTAAATGAAATTTATTTTTTATAAAAAAATTTGACAAATCTAAATTTTTAATTAACTTTACACTCGTTTAAGGATATTTAACTCAAACTCAATATGTTTAAAAAATTACTACTAGCCTTACTAATTTTAGGAACCACCTAAGAGAGTATTTAGTAGTGATGAAAATTCAAATGATTCAACTATCTCTCTTAGACAACTAAGAGAGATTTTATTTTAAAAATTTTGTTAATATGATTTTTAGACAAGTTAATAGTTTTTTACTTATACTTTTAGATTGAATCCTGCAAAAGGAATAGTATTTTTGTTTTAGAAATAGACACCCTGAGTGCAAACAATCAAAAAACAATCATAAAAATATTTATTAATTAATTTTTACAACTATGGAAACAAATTTTATAAGTGCTGAGAATTTAGATCAATATGTAAATCGTAATATAAAACCAAGAGATTCTATTACAAACCAAGATAATTTTCTTGAAATAGTAAAAATTGTTATGGAAACTAACGAAAAATTTCAAAGATTAATGGAAGCATGAAGACTTATTTCTGCAGACTGATCGATAGATGGTGAAAATTTTAATCTTATCAAGAAAGAAGTAACAAGGATTTTTCAACAAAAAAAATGAAAAGGAATTTCTTTTATGGAAACAGAAGATTTAGAAGAGGCAATTGCAAATTATATTTGTTCATAAAATTTATAATCGTTTTTTGTAAGTATTGGAGAAATATGATAAATTAAGAAGGTAATATTTTAAATTAAAAATAATGAATAATATAAATAATGTTTTATGAAACCAACTAATTTTACCTTCTCTGGAAGAAATAATAAATATAGACCAATTTAAACAACTGACGCCTAATGAAATTAAATTAAGTTGAACAAATAGGGTCATATTCTTACAAGAAGAAATTAACAAAAAAATAAAAGAAACTCTATGACCGATAAGTTGAGTTAACATCTATGTAACATGAAGTGATTGAAGAATGGAAAGTGGTATAAATTTAGAAGGATCTTTTTGATCTGACTTTATACTTTATTTTGATAATATTTCTGAAGATGATAAAACGGCAGTCATAAGTATTTTAGATAATATTGAAAAATGAAAAGATAATATTAATTTCTTAGAAATTAAAAATATTGATAATATAGCTCTATATGAATGAGGACATTCTCAAAATCAAAATTCTAAAAATTTATTTTTCCCATCTAGATTTATAGATTCTAATACTTTATTTTGAGAATCTTGATTTTATGATATCTTAGTAAAAAAATTTATAGAATCAGTAAAAACAGGAATAGGATTAAAGCATATTAGATCGTGATGAACATGGACTTCAAAAATAAAAATTCACAAAAATATTTCAGAAACATGAAAATGAAATCGGCAATGAAAAGAAATTACTCATTTTGATTTAAATGAATGAATAATTAATTTTCAGGAATCTAGAACAGGATGAATTCCTACACTGGGAATAAAAATGTGATCTATTAGATACCTACAATATAAATTAATTTACCTTATATTAAAATTAATCGAAAACAACAAAATAGATGCACAGAATTTTTGAAACATTTGAAGTTTTACAGCAGATAAAATAGATTTTGTAAGAAATTTTATTGATTGATTAGACGAATGAAAAATTAGAGATTTAACAGAAGCATATTATTATTTTTTAAAAATCCATTTTTTATTACAAAAACAATTTAAAGAGATTGATAAATGATCCGTAAAAATAGAGCTTAATTCAAATCAAAAAGAAGAATTTAAGGATGTACTTTTTACTTTTAATTCTTTGGTAAAATGATTAACTATAAGACAAAACTTAACTTAAAAATCTCCCTCCCAACAGTCTGATTATCTCTTTTGTAAAGTAGACTTCATGATTTTGTTTCTTTAAATTCACAAGCTTCTGGTAAAAGCTTGTGAATTTTTATTTTTAGAAGATTATAAATTTCTTCAAAGTATATATATGTTTTTTTTATTTCCCAAAAAGGAAAAGGAATTTCTTTTATGGAAACAGAAGATTTAGAAGAGGCAATTGCAAATTATATTTGTTCACAAAATTTATAGTTGTTTTTTTGTAGTTTTTCAGATATTTCTTAATGTGCTTATTTTTATTGGGCTTTACTTTTTGAAAAAAAAAATTAAAATTCACCGGTATTTAATAGTGATATATGTTTAAGTTTAATCTTATAAATAAGCCAAAATTTTTAGTTATTGACAGTACTATAATTACTGAGATTTTTAAGTTAGTTAATATTCTGGTAGACATCAAACAGAAAGGAATTTTGAATTTAGTTTTTGTCAGTAATGCGGAAATTCAGGCACTAAACAAACAATATAGACATATAAATAAGGAGACAGATGTTTTGAGTTTTTATTATTTTGATGATTTTTCGAATTTAAAATCTTCAGAGGTGGCTTGAGAAATAGTTTTTTCTAGTGAAAAAATCAAAAAACAAGCAAAAGAATTTAATAATTCAAATGAGGAAGAGTTGTACAAATTATTAGTACATTCTGTGCTTCATATTATCTGATTTGATCATGAGACCGATGAAGATTACGAATTTATGAAAGATAAGGAAGATGAAGTTATTATTAAAATAAACAAAAAATTTTTAATAAATATCAAATAAAAAATGACACATAAAGAAATAATAATCAAATGATTTAGACAAATTGAAGGCATTAGAAAAGCATCCAAGATTGTTGCCAATACTCTCAAAATGATAGAGGCTTATATTAAGCCAGGGGTTTCTACCGAAGAACTGGATCATATTTGTAACCTTTATATTAAAAGAAATTGATGAAAATCAGCCTGTATTTGATATTATCAATATCCAAAATATACTTGTATTTCACTTAATGATACCATATGTCATGGTATTCCTTCCAAAAACGAAATTCTTAAAGAATGAGATATTCTCAATATTGATGTTACTGTTATTGTTGACTGATATTTTGGAGACACATCTAGGATGTATACAGTCTGAAAAATTATTCCTAAAGCAAAAACTCTTGTTGAAGTTACAAAAAAATGTCTAGAAATTTGAATCAAACAAGTGAAACCATGAAATAAAACCTGAAATATTGGGTATGAAATTTCAAAATATGCTGAAGCTATGGGATTTTCTGTGGTTAGGGAATATACTGGTCATGGAGTTTGAATACATCTTCACGAAGAACCATATATTTTTCATAAATCCAATAAAAATACTGGAGTTATTATGAAACCATGAATGATTTTTACAATTGAGCCCATGATCAATGTTTGAGACTATAAGACTAAAACTCTTTGAGATTGATGGACAGTAAAAACTTTAGATGGGTCATTATCAGCTCAATTTGAACACACTATTCTTGTTACAGAAAAAGGTTATGAAATATTAACTTTGCCAGATTAGAAAAATTAAATTTTTTTTATTTGATTTTTTGAAATATTTTATATAATTTAAAGGCTCTTTTTAGGAGTATTAATTTTACTAACTTATAGTTTTTATGGAAAAGATAATTTTAAGTGCATTAAAAAGACAAAAAGAAGAAAGACCAAAGGAATTAAGACAAAATCTTACTATTCCTGCTGTTATTTATTGACACTGAGTAGCATCTCAAGCAATCAAAATTAGTTATTCTGATTTTTTAAGAACTTACAGAAAGGCTTGAACTAATCATATAGTTAATTTGGACTTAGAGTGAACAAAAAAAGATGTATTAATTTATGATTTACAGTTAGATCCTATTAGTTGAGATTTTGCTCATGTAGATTTTTTTGTAATCAAAAAATGAGAAAAAGTTTCTGTTGAAATTCCAGTTACACTTGTTGGACAGTCTCCTGCAGCTAGAGAATGAGCAATTATTACTCAAATTATAAATAAAATAGAAGTAAGATGTCTACCAGAGAATATTTTAGATAAATTGGAAGTTGATATTTCTACATTAGAAAAAGTTGGTGATTTGATTCATGTTTCTGATCTGGGTCTTGATACTGATAAATATGAAATACATACTGATGTTTTGGAACTTACTATTGTATTGGCAGAAGAAATTTACCAGGAAAAAGAGGAAGAAGAGGTTGTCTCAACCGCTGAACCAGTTGCAAAAGAATCAGAATCAGCAGAGAAAGCAGAATAATTTTAAAAAATATTTTAACACCGGTTTATGAAAGCCGGTGTTTTTTTAAAAAATTATTTGTAAAAAACAAAACTAAAAATATAATTTTGACTGTTAAATAATACAAAAACATTATGCAAATAAAATTGGTTTGATCTTGAAAAAAATTAAAAAATCTCGAAACTCTAGTTCTTGAATCCTTAAATGATTTATGACTTACTGACATTATAAAGTTAGAAAAAACAGATGATTCATGATATAAGATTGAGCTTTGAATAACTCAAAATCCTGCTTTGTGTGTTGAGGAAGAAAGTATAGATTTCAAAGATATGATATTCGAGTGAATAATACCAGAAAAAGACGAAATAAAATCAATGTTTGTTTCAATAATATGATGAAGCACGGGAGATTCTTGTTCTACAGAATCGTGTATGACTTGTGTGGGCTGTTAGGTACCGGTACCCATTATTTGCTTTTTGCTTCCCAAATTCAATTCCAATTTGTTGGTGTTCAATATTTTAAAAATGTTTTACATCTTTCTTCGAAGGTTTTTGAAGGAGAGTCTCAACTTGCTGCAAGTCATTCAAAGATTTTGTAGGCATTTACAAAATCTCCAATTATATAAAAATCAAGTCATTTTTCAAAATCAGAAATAATTTTAAATTTTTCCTGGGGAATATTTTCATATTCTCACAAAAGTTCATATATTATTGTAGCTTCTTGTTTTCATTTTAATTTTACATTATCAAGTTTTCTAAAAATAAAATTATCTGGAGTATTTTTTCTTACTGATTCTGATACACAAATAAGAGTGTTGTATTCTTTATTTATTCATTCTAGTCTCGAGGCCATATTTATATTATTTCAAAGTGCTGTGTATTCAATTTTTTTTCATTCACTTCAGATATTTCCAACAATTGCATCTCAATAATTAATTCCTATCCTAACTTTTAATTCAAATCAAAAAGTTTCTTTGTAATAAGGATTTAGTTCTTTTAATTTTTCCTGCTGTTCTACAGCTGTTTTACAAGCAAGCAATATTTGTTCATCTCTATTTTGATTAAAAGTTCACCATAGTGCCATAATTGCATCTCATTCATATTTATTTATAAATCATTTATTTTTTACAATAATATTAGACATTTCTTTAAGATAATGTCTTAGAAACTCTACCAATTTTTCTGGTTCCAATTCTTCTGCTATTCAAGTAAATCAGGCAATATCTGTAAAAAAAGCAGTTATATTTTTCTTTTCTCATGTTAATTTTACTTCTTCATAATTATTTAATATTTTCATTACAAGTTCTTCTGATAAATATTGACTAAGGGTACTTTTTAACAACCTTTTTCATTTATTTTCGTATGTGTATTTATAAATATTTACTCACGTAAAACTCAAAATTACTCCCACGTAAAAATAAATAGGGTAGTAAAAAATTGTTGAGAAAAATATAAAACTGAATTTGTAAAATAAAAAGTAACCAACAGAAAAACAAATATAAGTAATTATTGTAAACCTATTTCTGAAATAAATTCAAGCCAAAATTAAGATATAAAATAAAAAACACATAAGTAGTCACTCTCTTATTCAGTTAAAATATTTTATAAAATTTCATTTTAATATTGTATTGATAGCATTTGCATGCACATATACTCAACTCTGGATTCAATTAGGTGTTAAAACCTTATCATGTAGAGAAAAAGAAGTTGTTCATATAAGCACAATCTTATTTTTTATTAAATTTTTATCATAATTGTCATTGTATACATCAACAAATGATAATTTATTAAAATAATTGGTAGAATCTGATATATAGTTTATTAGGAATCATTGTCATTGTTTTCAAGATAGAAGAATTTTAAAATCTTTGAAAAAGTTATAATCATTTTTATCTCACAAATCTTTGCTTTCCTCTTGAGCTCAATAAATATTTTCTAAATATTTTTTTGAAATAACTATAGAAAACGCCTCATTTTTATTATTATTTTTATCAATTACAAATGGATTTATTCAATAAACTTCAGTTCAAACTTCGGAATTGAGTACATTGAAAAATCATACTCATTTTGCATTTGAACTAAATTCTTCTAAAGGATACGAATTGGGGTCTTTTTCAGAAAATCATAAGATTACATTTTCAGATTTTTCTATGGCTTTTTGAAATATTAGATCGTCTTCTGAATCTGCAGATTTTTCACTAAAAATAAAATCCAGTCATATTATGTTTGCTCAGTCTTTTTTTAACTTTTTTATTACCTCAGCATAGTAGGATCTTTTAAATTCTTGCCATCTTCATAGTCATCAGCTATCCTTATTTTGAAGTGTCTTATCATCTATCTCTAAAACTATGATATCATTACCAAATTTTAATGGTGGCATATTTGAGATAGGAAAAATTTCTCAAGGTTGTTTAGGTCAAATATTATTGGAATAAAGTAGGTTTGAAAAATTTAGGTTAATTTTTTCTAGATAACCTGAAAAAATCGATGTGGCAAGCACAGAAATAAGACCTATTACAAAAAAGGTTATTATGGAAGAAATAAGAAATTTGTTTATTATTAACTTTGAAGTTTTCATCTATTTTATTTACTTTTTTATTGTTCCAATTCTATCAGAATTTGAGTTTTTTGTAAAATAATATAAATAAAAATGTTAGATTTTAAGCAGACATTTTTGTAAATTTATTTCAAATACTTTTGTTTATTCGCGACATGTTCATCTAAACTAGTTGCATAGTGGATATTTCATTCGCTATCATGAAGATAATATAAATAAGAAGTGGATGAATTATTTAGTGTGGAATTAAAAGTTGCGTCACTTATGTTTGAGATTGGAGTAGGAGTTAATCATATTTGAGCTCTTGTATTGTATTCAGATTTTTTGTGGATATTTTGACCTATAAATTCTGGATTACATTCACTATAAGCTTTTTTATAACTATAACAAATAGTTATATCAGCTCAAAGAGCAATTCAGTTTGTGAGTCTATTTTTTAATATTCAGGCTACAATTGGTTGATTAGTTGTATCTCTCTCTTCTTTTTCAACTATTGATGCAAGAATAAGAGTTTTATAAAAATCGTTTTTTGATCAATTGTAATCACTATAAATTTTCTTTTTAAATTGATCCAAAAATACTCAAATTGTTTTTTCCAGATCCCGTTTTGGGTCTATATTATAGGTGTCTGGATAAAGAAATCATTCAAGCGATTTTGCTCCGAGAAGAAAAGGATAACTATCCAAAAATTCCTTTGATTTTGTATCAGATTTTGCGGGAATTAGATTTATTTTATCTGAAAATTTTATTAATTCTCATTCTTTCGATATTCATTTTTCAGCAAGATAAGAATCTATATCAAAAATATTCCATCATGGCAATATTGTAATTGTTACATCAGTTCATGTTGTTTTTGATAAAACATTACTAAAAAGCTCATTGAAATTTGTATTTTCCTTTACTTCATATTTTCAAACTTGTAGGTGAAAATCTCAATAATTCAGCTTTACCCAGATTTTATAAATTGTTGGGTTTGCATCTAATCTTAATTTAACTATAAGACTAGAAACCGTTTCTCATTTATTTATTTCTATAGTTTGTGGCTTGATTATTATTGAAGAAATATTATCAAGACTGTATATTACATATCCTCAAAACAAAAAGATTATACCCACAAAAATCATTAATATTTTTTTCATTTAGGGTTTTTTAAAAATAAAGACTTGGACATTTTATATAAAAATTGGAATTTACAAAATAAAAACCCCTTTAGCTTATTGCATTATGCGAATAACCAAAGGGGTTACGAATCGGACATATCTTACATCTTCCTTTCTTATAGGGAAAATCTTGGATCTTTCCTTTTTATTTAGATTTTTTGCTTTTTTGTTTGGTTGTTATTACAATGCCTTCTCTTTTTTGTTTTCTTTTTTTTCTTTGTGTCATTTTTACACACCCCCTTTCCATTTTACTTGCATGTGCCAGTTACTGCCATACAGTAACTGGCGGTTTATTTATTGAAAAAATGATTTTTACTGAAGGTTTATTTTCTCTTTCTTTTTGCCTTTTCTCTTGCCTTTTTTTTCGTTGAGACATTTGATGCCCTCCTTTCTCATTTTTATTTTAATGTTTTTGTTTTTATATTAGTATGATTAGGACACCTAAATTTTGTCAGGTGTCCTAATATACTTTCTTGATATATGTTCTCGAAAGTATGTTATTTTCTTTAAAAAAATCTCCCACCCTTTTGGAGAGAAAAATTATTTTAAAAGATGGATGGAACAAGTGATTCAATTATTCACTTGTTCCATCCAAAAACGGGAGGAAAAAGTGAAAAAGCATCCACAAGGTATTTATATTCAGATTTATTATAAAGTCAAATTATTTTCCAAAAGTCCTAATTGGTGGTAGATTGTAGGACAATAGATTTGATTTCCCCAGTATTATATATATAATCCTATCATTCTTAATTTAAATTTTTTGTCAATGAATACTCATCTTATAAAAATTTATCATTCTTTCAATAAAGGAAAAATTTTTTTTGGTGATTTTTTAGTAAATGTGGGGAAAATTCTAAAAAATGATAGGTTAGTTTTTGGTTTTAATTACAATAAGTGAGAATTATTTTATTCGATTTCCACTGATAGCAAAGTTTATCAAACTTTTGAATCTCAGTTTTATACGAATTATGATAAATTTCAGATAATAGAGGATAGCATATGAGTTTGGAAATTTAATCCTCAAAAAGCAGTTTTAGGTGAAATTAGACTTAATAACAGATGATTTTTTCCGTTTAAAAAAGATGATGATGACAGTACAGATTTTATTTTCAATATATTTAGAACAATTGAAAATTTTGATGTTATAAATGATAAAATGTGATTTTTTGTTGATATAAAGCCAATAGTTTGAGAAAGTTCTACTTTTTTCTTGAAATCAAAATTATCTTTTTTACTTTTTAAATTTTTGTTATTTTTCAAAGTTTTTAAATATATTTTTAACTTTAAAATTCAAAGAAACTGGAAACAAGAATGATTCAATTATTTTAAAGAAAAATTAAATAAAGAGCTTTTTGAGGTAAGGATTTTTATTATTTTGGAAAGCACATCCAAAGATATTGCTGAAAATAAGATAAAAGCGGTTTTTAATAATTTTATGACTTTTAAAAATTATCCTTTGAACGCATTTAATATTACATTTCATAGAAATTTATTAGACTTTAGAATCGATAGTATTTTAAAACTTAAAATTCAAAAAAATACGCTTTCTTCTTCTGAAATTGTAGCCTTTTTTCATTTTCCAAAAGAATCAAAAAATGAAACTGCTTTATTAAAAGTAAAATCTATCAAATTAGCACTTCCAATTTGAGTGCCGACACTCAATTTTAAAAAACTTTCAAATGCTGAGCTTGAACCGATTTTAGATCAAAATAATATGAATTCTCTTGGAATTTCTGATTATAGGTCTATTAATGTACCAATTGGAATATATGATGAAGACAGACTCAGACATACTTATATAATATGAAAAACATGAGTTTGAAAATCCAAATTTCTTGTTAACCTTATGAAAAATGATATTTTGAAGTGAAAATGATTTTGAGTTATAGATCCGCATTGAGATCTTGTTGAAGAGGTTATGATGAATATGACCAAAGAAAGACTTGATGACATTATTATTTTTGATCCCACTGATGAAAAATATCCATTTTGTTTCAATCCTTTGGACGTGAAAGAAGATGAATCAAAACAAGTTATTGCAAAATGATTTATTGATGTTTTTAAAAAATTCTTTTGAGTGAATTGGAATAGTAAGCTTGAACATGTTTTAAGAATGATATTTTTGGCTTTATTGGATAAAAAAGATGCAACACTTTTTGATGTTATTAGAGCCTTGACTGATAAAGATTTTAGATACAAAATGATAAGTACAATTGAGGATGATGTTGTAAGAAATTTCTGGACAAACGAATTTGCTTCCTGGTCTCAACAATTTAATACAGAAGCTATAATGCCAATTTTAAACAAAATCGGACAACTTCTTTCGGTAGATATACTCAAAAATATTTTTGCTTCACATGAGAACAAGCTTGATTTTAGAAAAATTATGGACGAAAAGAAAATTCTTATTATTAAACTTCCAAAGTGAAAATTACAAGAAGAAATTATGTGATTTCTTGGGGCAATGTTTATCACAAAAATTTATCAAACTTCAATGGCAAGGCAATCTACCGACAAAGAATCCAGAACTCCATTTTTCTTGTATGTTGATGAATTTCAAAATTTTGCCACAGAAACTTTTAACGAAATTCTTTCAGAGGCCAGAAAATACTGATTATGACTTACTATTGCTCACCAATATATAAAACAAATTCCGGATTCCATTTCCAATTCTTTGTTTTGAAATGTTTGAAATCTTGTTTGTTTTAGAATTTCATCAGAAGATGCAGGGTATATGAAACAGCATTTCGACCCCTTTATTGATGGTTATGATTTAGCCAATTTAAATGCTCGTGAGTTTTATAGTAAAATTCTTGTAAATTGACAAGTAAAAGATCCTTTTAGTATGAAGACTATTTATACTCCAGATGTAAAAATTAGCAAAGAAGCTGTTAATTATTTGTATAATATTTCTAGAAAAAAATATGCAAGAACCCTTGAAGAAGCAAAAGTTGTGTTAGAACAACAAAAAGACGTAATAGAAAAATTAGAAGAATTTGCGGAACCAATAGTTTAATAAAATCCCTACAAGGGATTTTATTTTGATTTTTTCAAAGAATCCATATATTTAGGAATAATAATAACAAATTTTAAATGGATAAAAAATCCTATGAATTCATAGCTTCTCAAACTTGAGAAACTATATTAGAATGGAAAAAATGTAAATGGTGTAGTGAAAATTTTCCAATTTATTCTGGGGATAAAGAAATGCTTGATAAGCTTTCTCCTGTAATTTTGTGAGAAAAATTCCAGTTACCTTCTCCAATTTTGTGTCCATATTGTAGACAAAGAAAAAGATCACTGTTTAGAAACGAAAGAAATATATACAAAAGAAAATGCGATTTGTGTAACAAAACAACAATATCGATGTATCCTGAAGACCTTGCCGAAAAAGTGTACTGTAATAAATGTTGGCAATGAGATTTATGGGATCCTACATCTTTTGGTCTGGATACAGAAGATAATCAAAAAATTTTTGAGCAATTTGGTAAATTATTCAAAACTGTTCCAAAAGTTGCTTTGTTGCAATATAATAATGAAAACAGCGATTATACAAATGATTCTACTAATAACAAAAATTGTTATCTACTTTTTGGAGCAGATTACAATGAAAATTGTGCTTATTCTAGCCTAGGCGATTCCAAAAATTCTATTGATTGTCTTGAGGCAAATCAATGTGAAAATTGTTATGAAGATTTGGATTGTAAAAGAAGTTATGGTTTGTTTTTTTCTTCATCTTGCCAAAACTGCAATAATTCCAAATTTCTTTTTGATTGTAGAAATTGTTCAGATTGTTTTATGTGTTTTAACTTAAGCGACAAATCTTATTGCATCAAAAACATAGAATACACAAAAGAAGAATATTTTAAAGAGATTAAAAAATATGATTTGAGTTTGTATGAAAATATGATTTCTTTAAAAAAAGAATTTGATGAATTTTGTAAACCAAAAATCAGTAAAAATTTAGAAATAATGAATTGTGAAAATAGCATTGGTAATTTTGTCTCGAATTCAAAGGATTGTATATTTTGTTTTAACACATCTGATGGAAATAATTGTAGGTATGTTTTTTATGGAAGTCAAAAATTTCAAGATTGTATGGATACGGCGATGACCAGTATAAATGCTGCCAATTGTTTTGATTGTCAGACCTGTCTTTATAATTGTAGTTCTTTGATTAGTTGTAGTTTCTGTAACAATTGTAATTCTTTGTATTATTGTGATTCTTGTATGAATTGTGAAAATTGTTTCTTATGTATAGGACTAAAAAACAAAAAATACTATATTTTGAATAAACCATATTCAGAAAGCGAATATTTTAAAACAATCTCAAAATTAATTAAAAATTTGATGATCGAAGATAATTGGTGAAGATTTTTCCCAAGTGATCTAACTTGTTTTCCCTACAATGATTCAGACACTTTATGGTTTTATCCTATTAAAAATAAAATCATTTTTGATAAAAAAGAACTGATTTCCAAAGAAGTAATTAATGAGTCTTGAAAATGAGATTTGTATTTATCTTTAGGAAATTCTTATGTGAAAGAAGGTTATCTTGATTTGTGATGACAAGAAAAAATAAAAGTAAAATGGAGAACTAAAGAAAAAGAAATAAATGTACCAGAGTGATTAGAATTAATAAAAAGTGAAAATGTGCCTCACATTAAAAATGTCAAAAATGATATATTAAATAAAGCTATAATTTGCGAAATTAGCCAAAGACCTTTCAGGATAGTAAAACTTGAATTAGATTTTTATAAAAAACACAATTTACCAATTCCAAGAAAGCATCCAGACATTAGGTTTTTTGAAAGACTACACAAAAAACCAGAAAGAAAATTGTGTTTGATAAATTGCAGTAAATGTGACAAAGAAATTTTATCAAATTATTCTTCGGATTCTGATCCCCAAGTTTATTGTCAGGAGTGTTATAATAAAGAATTTTATTAATAAATTTAAATGTTATGTTGATAAAATGAGAATGACAGGAAAAAATATTTTTTGGAAAAAATTGGGAAATATTAGATTATATGTTGCCAAATGAGGATATTTGAATATCTTATCAAAAAGTAAACTGAAGAGTACCAGAAAATTGACGGATAAAAAATAATGTATGCAGAGAAATTTGTTATATAACTAAATGAAAAGGTTGTTTTTATGTAGAAAATGATTTATTTGAAGCTAAAAAATGAGATATTATTATGATTGATACAAATAAAAAATCATACATAATATGAAAATCATTGGAGTTTATGGTCATTACTTCTCCAAATTGGCACGAATCTCAGAGTGAATTTATAAATAATGATTAGTATTTATGTCTACAGAAAAAATTATAGAAACCAAAATATGTAAACTGTGTGGAGCAAATTTTGATATCACAGACAAAGATCTAGAATTTTACGACAAAATTTCACCCACTTTTTCAACACCGGTGTTGAAAAAGTTTAACATTCCTGCGCCAACTCTTTGCCCAGATTGTAGACAACAGAGAAGATTGGCTTTTAGAAACGAAAGAAAATTATATAAAAGAAAATGTGATTTAACTTGAAAAGAAATAATTTCAATATATTCTCCAGATAAGCCTTATAAAATATATAATCAAAAAGAATGATATGAGAATCGCAATCCTTTTGATTATTGACGCGATTTTGATTTTAATAAATGATTTTTTGAACAATTTGCTTCTTTGATGAAAGAGGTTCCATATATGAGCTTAAGTAATTCATTAAATGAATGAGCAGATTACAATAATGACACACAACACTGCAAAAATACGTATTTATGTTTTTTTTCAAATAAGACTGAAAATTCTTATTATATAAATTGATCTGTTTCTGTTTTTGAATCTGTTGATATTTGATGGTCAAAAGATGTGCAAGATTGTTATGAATGTTTTAATTGTGGCAATATTTATAAATGTTTTTATTGTTTTTGATGCAATAACAGTGCTGATTTGCATTTTTGTTATAATTGTACTAATTGTAAAAATTGTTTTTGATGTGTATGATTAGATAATAAAAGTTATTGTTTGTATAATGAACAACTTGATAAAAATCAATATAACGAACAAATTGAAAATATTTTGGAAAAAGAAAATGTAGGTGATATAAAACAAAAAGTTCTTAAATTAAAGGAAAAATTGCCCGTGAATTATTCAAATATGGAAAATTCTAAAGATTGTATTGGAGATTACATTTATTGGAGCAATAATTGCTTGTTTTGTTATGAAGTTGATACTGTTAATAACGGTAAATATTTGTCGCAATGTGCTAGATCTAATGATATTTATTCTTGTGATAATACTGGAAATAATTGATCATTATTGTTAGAAAATATGTGAGTTTATGATAGTTTTGGTACTGTTTTTAGTTTGAATACTTCATTTTGAAGAAATGTTTTTTATTCAGATGACTGTTATAATTCCTCTAATCTTTTTGGTTGTATAGGCTTAAGTGATGTTCAGTACTGCATCCTAAACAAACAATACACAAAAGAGGAATATGAAAAACTTGTTTCAAAAATAATTCAAAAAATGCAACAAATATGAGAATGGTGAGAATTTTTTCCACCATCCATTTCTCCATTTTGATATAATGAAACAGTAGCATTTGAAAATTTTCCCTTATCAAAAGAAGAAGTAATAAAACAATGATTTAAATGGAGTGATTATGAACCACCATTTCCAAAAGTAGAAAAAATAATTCCAGCAAAACTTTTACCAAAAGATATTAAAGATATTCCAGATGATATACTTAATTGGGCCATAGAATGCGAAGTCACAAAAAAACTTTTTAGAATAATAAAACAAGAATTAGAATTTTATAGAAAGCATAATTTACCGATTCCAAAAAAACATCCAGATCAAAGACACTTAGACAGAATGAACACCAGAAATCCAA
>JAQUZJ010000083.1:0-1382 GCA_028691375.1 Candidatus Altimarinota bacterium
TCACCGCAGTTGCAGTCTGAGCCTGAGCAAAATGACTTGCATACATTATCTACGAAGCAGAATGACCCAAAAGTCCAATTATCAAATTCTTTGGAGAAAAAGAATTAAAAGTTCTAGAAGACAAGCTACAACCAAAAGTTGGAGATATGATTTTCTTTTGAGCCTGAGAACACAAAACTGTAACCAAAGTTCTTTGAGTTGTAAGAACTGCCTTAAGAGACAAATATAATCTTGTATCAAAAGATGAATTATCTTTTGTCTGGGTTCTTGATTTTCCACTTTTTGAAATGGACGAACAAACTGGAAAACTTGATTTTTGTCACAATCCTTTCTCTATGCCACAGGGTGGATTAGAGGCACTCATAAAAGAAGATCCACTTACTATAAGAGCTTCTCAATACGATCTTGCTTGTAATGGTTATGAAATTTTATCTTGAGCTATTCGTAATCACGATATTCCGACATTACTCAAATCTTTTGAAATGGTGTGAAGATGAGAAGAAGAAATCAAAGCAAAATTTTGATCAATGTACAACGCTTTCCAATATTGAGCACCTCCACACGGATGATTTGCAATCGGGTTCGACAGATTCATGATGATCCTTGCAGACGAACATAATATCAGAGAAATCTACGCTTTCCCAAAAAACTGAAAAGCCGAAGATGCCATGATGAACGCACCAAGCTTTGTAGATGAAGAACAATTAGTTGAACTTGGAGTTGAAGTCAGAGAAGAAATTAAAGAAGAGCTAGAAGCTAAAAAGAAATAAAAAAATAAAGCCGAGAAATGAGTCTGTCCCAAAAGTGTCATTCCGACCGTAGTGGAGGAATCTATTGTAGCTTCAAACTCAAGATCCCTCGACTATCGTTCGGGATGACAAAAGGCTTTTCTATACTTTTTGGGGTACTCTCAGACTCTCGATTTTATTTTTCATAAATGCTATGGGTTCATATTGAGATTAGCAAAATATCTCAATTTTCTAAAGGCTCAAAAGTTATTCTGTAAGCTTTGTTCAAGCTTATGCTCCAGAGTCATTCAAGTTTGCCTTTTAGTGGATGTAATCTTAAACTTGGATAAAAAGGATTTTCTTTTAATTTTTCTAAATTTTCTATCGTCTTTTCCTGAATGTTTTTTGGCATTTTTTTAAAATCTTCCAAAAATTCTTTTGAATAGCGTATTTCTTGAATTATCATTTTATACAATTCTTAAGAATATCCATTCATTTTAATGTTTTTCATTCTTTGTATTCTTTTTCTGCTCTTTTCCATTTTTCATATATATCGTATTCCGAATACATACTTTGTTCCAAATCCACACTGTATGAAATGTATTCACTTACAGAAGCAAATCATCTTTTAGAAGCCATTTCTTTTACTTGAGC
>JAQUZJ010000083.1:1482-3336 GCA_028691375.1 Candidatus Altimarinota bacterium
GTGAATCATTTATTTTTGTAAGATTTCATAATTAATGTTTATTTATAAAATAATAAGCGAGATAAGTATATACAAATATTTTATATTTTTCAAATCTTTTTATTTTTTTGCTATTGATTGAAGAGTTTTTGTTGTTTTAATAATATTTGTGCCATATCCAATCATTTTCATAAAAAGTTCCATCTCATTATGTCTAAATTGTTATTTTGTTGCTTATTTTTGGGATTTAGCTGGATTTCAAAATGTAAGTGGAAATCTGCAAAATCTTTGTCGGGAACTCAACTTACTCATATGTTTCAAATATAGTCTCAAGAGTTAATAATTTTTCATATTTTTAAGTTTGGATTTATTTTTGATAGGTGAGCATAGATTGTTACATTTCAGTCTAAAGTCTTGAGCCATACTTGATTTCATCTCAAAATATCAAGATTTAGGAGCTCGTCATCTTCAGTCAGGCTTCATCTTTTGATTTTATCAAAATCTTGCCAACTAAATCAGTTTTGGATTCTTATTACAATTCATTTTCCAGTTGCCACAACTGGAGTATTGAGCGGAGCAAAAATATCCCAACCGTGATGAATTCCATCAGTTATATCTTTTCTATAATCTTTTGCACTATTTGGTATTGCACTTTTTCTTGTGGAAAACCGATATCATGGCACAGGAAGTTTATATTTTATTTCCGCATTATCCAAAACAGATTTTATTACAGAAGATTTTAAATTATATAATTTCTTTTCATAATTTAATTCTATAGTTTGTGAGACTTGAGATGACAAAGTTCAGCTTCAATATACCAAATATGATGTTTTAGAACATTCTTTTTTGTTCAAATCTTTGATTTTTTTTGTCATTTTTGTACTTTCTTGATCCAGTTTTTTCTTTTCATTTATAAGAGTTTCTTTTGGTAGATCCAATAAATTATTCAAAAAATTACTATACTCTAAAGATTTTAATTTTATTGAATCATTTGTGGTATTTGTTTTGTTTCAAACATTAATTATTGGATTTTTACAATCTCACTTGAAAGTTATTTTAAAAATGTACAAAAAGTTTTCAGCGAATTCTTTTTTTCATAAGAAAGATTTGGTTATTGTACAATTGGAATTTATTTGTACATAATCTATATTTTTTGAGGTGTTTATGCTAATAATTGTGTTATTTGTTCATTCATTTCAAGTGTAAATTAATTGGTTCAGATTGGAAATTATTTTGATGGTTTCTTTTTCTTTTAGGATATTAAAAGCGTTTGAAAGGGGAATTTTTTCAAAATTTAAAATCAGAAAAATTACGATGGAAATAAAAAAGATTAACAGCATTGATATTATTTTGAATTTTTTGCTTCCAAAAAAACTGTAAGTTTTAATTTCGCTTACTTTTTCTAATTGCTCATTTGTTTTTCTTTCAAAGTAGGATTTTACCAAATTTTGCATTTTTGTGTTTTGTTGAGAATAATAAGAATTTTTACATTTCATCTGGCATTTGCATTCCAAGAATTTCAAATCAAGTTTTTAGAATTTCCGCAGTTTTTTCTATTATATTCAGTCTTACATTTTTTCTTAACTTATTTTCATCTTCAAGGATTTTTCCGACATTTGTGTAGAAATTATTGAATTCTTGAGCAAGTTCGTATAAATATGTTGCCAAAATATGAGGTTTATATTTGTTGGCCGTATCAAGCAAAACTTTGTCAAAATCAAATAATATTTTAACTAAACTTTTATCATATTCTCCGAAAATTCAATCTTCAATTTCTGTAACTTTTTCAAAATTTCAGGCTTTTTCTATAATTCTTGAAGCTCTAACGAAAGTATACTGAATGTATGGCCCACTATTTCCCTCAAAACTCAAAGC
>JAQUZJ010000084.1 GCA_028691375.1 Candidatus Altimarinota bacterium
AAAAAGTATCTGATATTTTTTATTTTTATCAATCAAAGGAAAAATATCTTCTTCATTTTCAGTAATGCTTTTTAAGAATTTTACTTCCTGAATTTTCATTTTATAAATCTTTACCTATATAAATATTCTCTATATTCCTCTCAAAATAACTCCCATAAGATGCTGCTTTCATAAGATTGGCATATATTCACTCCGGAACTCAAATATATTGTGTCACAATTCCAGATTTAAATTTGATTTCTAAAATCAAATTTTCTTTATCATAACCTATTGATTCCATAAATGAAGACACTACTTCTTCCCTTTCCATAATTTTTTATTTAGAAAGTAAAATATTTTTCAACTTCGTTAGTATAATTTATAATAAAAAATTTCAAAGAAGAATTAAAAAAATCTATCTTCTTCCTTTTATGAAAAGTAATATTATCTGTTCTTTATTTAGAAAAATAGACAATAAAAATCAATAAAAAAATAGTTTTTGTATAACTTATATATTAATTGTAATACTCACTATTAATATTTATTATGTAATACCTCTTTTATGGAAAATCGGGTACTATTCTCAATATGACTGATAATAGGTTCTGTAATATGCTACTTATTTATCAGAAAATCAAAAAACATTGAAATGCCAGTTGATATTCAAAATCTTGCAATGTTCTTACCTACTGCTTTATTTATTGGAATATTCAATATCTTACAAAAAAAATCATTTGAAATATCTTTAACAAATATTTTAATAATTGCATTTGCTGCACTTTTTTTTAGTTGGTTAGGAAATATTGCTTCATTAAAAGCTTTAAAAAAGGCTCCAAATCCTGGTTATAGTCTAGTTATATCAAAAAGTTATGTATTAATGACATCTATTTTATCAGTATGGATTTTTAATTCAGTGCTCACCACTAAATCAATTATTGCTATTATTTTTATTGTATTTTTTTCGACTCTAATTATTTTAGAAAAAAAGGTTAACAATGAAAATAAGGACAGAAGTTGGATATGGCTCACTTTTGGAGCTTTTTTTGCTTGGGGTTTTCTTGCTCTAATTTTGAAATATCTTATAACTAAAGGTTTAGACTCTGCTATTATTCTTTTTTATTTAACATTTTTTGTTTCTATATTGATTGTCTTTCAACTTATTTTTAAAAATACAAAAATTCAATTTAAGAAAAATTATATTCCTATATTTTTATGTATAGGTATTGCATCAACTTTTTATAATTTATTTATTGTACTTTGATACCAGTATGCACCTAATCCTGGTTATATTAATGCTGCAAATGCTTGATCAATTGCACTAGTAACAATTTTTTCTTCACTTCTATTCGGAGATGAATTAAATATTAAAAAAGTAATTGGTGTAATTGGGGTTATTTGAAGTTTGATATTATTGTTTGTTTAGGATAAGTAAAAAAACAATCTAAAAAACCTAGTTTTAAAAATGAACCGCACCTATTTTAGTGGAAGGAAATAAAAAACCTTTAACTTAAATTTAGAAGATGATTTCTGTATTCAACAGGAGTCATCTTTTTTCTTGACCATTGAGGTCTTGAATTATTGTAATAGAATATATAGCTTTCTATATATTTTTCAACTTCTTGTATATTATTACAATCTGAAATATCTATTTCATCTTTTAAATGTCAGAAAAATGATTCAGTTGGAGAATTATCAATGCAATTTCAGATTCATGACAAAAGTGTAAATATATTATCTGAAAAAATCTTAAAAAAATTAGAAAAAGATTATCTAAATATAATATCAGGAAAATTGAAGAAAAGGTTTTTATGAGTAGAAGTTTTCCTTTCATTTTTATACATTTCATTAGATATCTTTTAGAAAAACAGTAAGTTAGATTATATAATAACTCCTAAAAATTAGGAGTTTATTTTGAGTTTGAGTTATTGTGTTTTCTGGTGCCTAGAGTAGTTGATTTTACAATAATGGAAGAGTTACAGGATTTTCTTAAATGAGTTACATGACCAATGACAGAAAAGATGCTTCAATCAGAAATGGAAGAACATTTGTGATATGAAAAACACTCTAAAAAATGATATAATTCATGAAATTCTAGAAACTGAAGCCACAAAAAAAACTCTTCTTACGTTTAAGGATATGAAAAATTTGCAAAAATATCCTTAAAAATCAATTTGAATTTTTGTAAATTTGGGTGAAAGAAATTTGGATAGCAAGTGTTGTGCGATTTAAGTTTTATTTTTCTTAAGACAACTAAATAAAAAAATTATTAAAAAAACTACTGGTATATAAAACGCAATATTTATATAATGAACACTACCTTCGTCCAGTGGAGGATTTCCCAAGGTAACCGTAGTTAGAATT
The DNA here is from genome assembly GCA_028691375.1 of Candidatus Altimarinota bacterium. Classification (GTDB taxonomy): domain Bacteria; phylum Patescibacteriota; class Gracilibacteria; order BD1-5; family UBA2023; genus STD2-258. The sequence goes on from JAQUZJ010000084.1 coordinate 2,341, forward strand.
GAGAAAACCACACCTACCAATGCTCTGCCAATAATATTGTATCCGCAATCTTCACAAATAATAAAACCAGTTATAAATCCTAATATTGGAAGTGTTAATAGACAATTTCTTATTATAATTGGTAGAACAACTTTTTTATTATTCATTTTTTCGGTTTAATTGTAAAAAGTGTGTGGCTGACAGGATTAAGTTTTCCCATTTAAGAGAGAAAGAATTAGTTTAATTTTTCTCTTTTTTTTAAATCATCTTAGCCTTTATGTGACCGAATTATTTTTCCAGAATTTCTCTCCAAAATTCCATATCATTAATTTTCTCCCGACTTACTCTTATTTCTTGTTTTAAATTTTCGAGTTCTTCTTCACTATAATCGACAATTATAGAACTATATTTCCCATCTTTTCATTCTACGAATTCGAGACAAAGTTCAGAAATTTCGTATTTTTTGTTGAATTCGGAGCAGTTTTCGGCGAGCAGTTTGTAAAAAAGGATTTGTCTTAGGTAGTTTTTTTCTTCTTTTGCAGTATTTCACTTGATTTCGTTGAGACTTTTTGTCCTTCAGGTTTTGTAATCTATAAGTTTCACAAGATTTTTTCAAAATGTTCATTCTTCAATTAACTCTACTTTATCAACTTTTCAGGTAATTGGAATATTTTCAAAAAATACATTTTTTGGATAAAAATTATATTCAAGTTCCAATGGAATATTGGCTTTGTTTCCAAAATTTTCATACCATCAATCAAGTCATTCTGTTCACTTTTGTTTGAGTTTTTCTTCTTGTTCTGGTGTTAGTATTTGTTTGCTAAGAAGCGTCAGGAACACATTTTCAATGTATTTTTTTGTCGGAATTTCTCATTTATTCTTGAATTCAGAATAAAAAATTTCTAGAGTTTTGTGGTAAACTTTACCAAAAATCGTGAATTCATTGTCTTCAAATGGATATTTGAAAATCGAATCTCTAAGGAAAAGTTTTGGATCTTCTAAGAATTTGTTGA
>JAQUZJ010000023.1:0-2748 GCA_028691375.1 Candidatus Altimarinota bacterium
CCAGAAGTTTTGAAGAATATTCCATTAATCAAAGTTTCACAAAAACTAGCGATAAAATAAGGAAATTTACAAAAAAAACTATTCACATAGAATAGGGAACCGGTTCCCTTGAATAACCGTATTTTTTCGGATTATCCATTATTCAGATTTTTTTGAATAGAACAGAGAAAGCTTTAATTACAAAAAAAGATGACACAAGAGATGTGGCAAGAATTATTACAATTGTGTAGAATACAGAGTAGTTATCCATTTTTTTGTTTTTTAAGATTATTTTTATTTTCTATCTCTTGTTCTTTTGTATCCATATATTTTTTAAATTCTTCTTTTTTAAAGAAAAAAATATAAGCAAACATAGACATTATAAGCACGATTATTATTTTTGAAAGATTATTTAAAATCATTTCGTAGTTGTTATGAAAAAATGCTCAAAGTAAAATGATTACAATAACCCAAGCAATTGAACCAATTATATTAAAAATCCAAAATTTTTTATTTTCCATTTGTGTAGTTCATGCTATGAAAGGCATATAATTGTGTATAAAATTATTGAATTTTCCAAGTACCAAAAACCAAAATCAGTTTTTTTCTAATTGCTTTTCTAAATAGGTAATTTCTGTGTTTCAGATTCAAACTATATCTCAATATTTATCAAAAAATGATTTTCAGAATTTTTTTCATAAATAAAATGCAACAAAATCTCATAAAATAGCTCAAATACCAGCTGCAATAACTATAAATAAAAGTTTATTTGAAAGGACAAAACCAATTATTATAACAGCATTTTGTCATGGAGATACAGTTCAAAGAATCGGAATAGATTCTCAAAAAGCAAATAAAAAAGCAATTAAATAATTCCAATTTCAGAAAGTTTCAGCTTTTTCAGTTAAAAATTTGAAAATCGAAATAAGCCATTCTTTTTGAAAGAAAGCTATATATAAAGTAAAAATCATTATTAAAATGAAGAGAGTTCTAAATAAAAAATCTAGAATTGCTAAAAATTTTTTCATTGGTTTTTTGATTTTATAAGACAGAACTATTTTATGAAAAAAGAATTTTATTCAAGAAGTTTTTTTAATCCAAAAATCTGTAAAGCATAATACCAGCAGTTGTTGCTACATTGAGCGATTGTTTTTGACCAAGCATTGGAAGCTCAACACAATAATCTGAGAGTTCTACAATTTTTTTATTTACTCATTCGATTTCATTTCCAAGTACTAGACAGATATTTTCGTTTCTAATTTCTAATTTTCTAAAATCTATACTTTTTTGAGTTTGTTCGACTGTTATTATTTTAAATCATTGTTTTTTGAGTTCTTTTAAAATTTCAACCGGATCTTCATAATATTCCCAGTCCACATATTGTTCAGCTCAGATTGCTGTCTTACTTATTTCTTTTCTTGGTGGAGTTGGCGTAAATCCAGTCAAAATAACTTTATTAAATCAAGCTCAATCAACTGTTCTAAATATTGCTCAGACATTTAACAAAGAACGAATGTTATCTAGAAGAATATATTTTTTCATTTTTATAATTTAGTAATTTTCTCAATCTCACCTAAATCTTCATATTCGATATAAATATCTGCAAGTCTTTTGACAAAAAAAGTATTAACTCATTTTTTGCAAAAAACTATAGTTTTTTTACCTAAGGCTTTGGCATATCAATACTCTATAAGCATTCATTCACTTTTTTCTGCAGATTTTATATAACAAAAAAATATGTCAGATTTTTTTAATTCTTCCAGTGATTCTTTAATCATTTTATTTGAAAGTTCTATTTCTTGCCATTTCTGAATATCTCTTGTAACTATGTAAGTTTTATATCAGATATTTTCTAAACGGGAACTTATAAATTCAAGCTCTTTTTTGAGCTCAATTTTATCTATTCAAGTGTATTTATAAGATATAAAAACTTGTTCCATAATTTTTTAGTTAGTAAATTAGAAATAATTATTAACATTGAGTTGAACTAATGAGGAAAGATAAGAATGTCGATTAATTTTTATTTAATTCCAGTAACTTTGAGTTTTACCCAAATTGTTGGAGTGGCATCACTTACTGGCATACTTTGTCATTTTCAGCAAGTTCATCAGTCAAAATGTTCTAAATCGTCGCAAATTGCTTTGATATTTTGTAGCATTTGTGGTCAATTTCAGCTTATATTGGCTCATCTTATAATATCAGTCAATTTTCAATCTTTGATCAAATATCAGTAACTCACTTTAAAAACAAAATCTCAGGTCACAGTATTTACTTGTCATCATCACATTTGTGAAACATAAATTCAATTTCTAATTTTTGATATTATTTCTTCTTTTTTTGAAGTTCATTTATCCAAATATGTATTTCACATACGAACTAGAGTAGGGCAGTAGTAAGCTTCTCTTCTTGCATGTCATGTTGATTCTGTTTCAAATAAAGCTGCAGTTTTGTTTGAATGTAAATAAGAAACAAGAATTCAGTTTTTTATTAAATAAGTTTTTTTACTTTCTCTTCATTCGTGGTCAAAAGCATAGGATCATCTTAAATTATCACGAACAGGTTCATCAATAATATTTACAAAATTTGATGCAACTTGTTGTCAAAGTTTGTCTCTATAAACAGAAGAATTGAGCATATCAGCTTCAAGTCAATGTCAAATAGCTTCGTGAATAATTGTTCCTCAAGCCTCATTTCATATAATTACATCCATATTTCAAGATGGCGAAGGAATTCAATTTAATACTTTGTTTAATTTTTCACAAGCATTAA
>JAQUZJ010000023.1:2848-15202 GCA_028691375.1 Candidatus Altimarinota bacterium
GTTTCAACTTTACCATTTACAAGTCTGAGTAATATATTTTTTGAATTCTCAATAAATATTTCTCTATAATCTCACGAAAAAGAATTCAATAGGTTTTCGTATGTTTGCTTAAGAAAAGGCATATATTAACAGAATAAAAGAATAAAATGTTGGTATTGATGACAATTTAATTCGTAATTTTAATTAATTATAATAATCTCCATAGATTTTTCTTAGGTTTTTTATGCAGTTGCTTTTTTCTTTACAAACAAAAAGTTTGTATGGATTTCTCACATCAATATATTTTATGCTTCAATCTTGCAGTATTTCTTTGTTGTTTGAATCATAAATTTTTAAAAATCAGATTTCTTTGTCTACAATTTGAGTATCATCAGAAAGTTCTGTAATGATAATACTTCAATTTTCTAAAGTAATATGTAATTCTTTTTCATATCTAAAATATGTCAGTTTATTTATTTTTAAATTAGGAAATTGTTTTCCTAATAGTTCCATTATTCTCATAATTTTCGGCATTTCTTCTGTTTGTATTCATTCTTTGTAATCAAAAAGTCATAATTTTTCTAGTTCCGGATTGATAATATCTATTTTTGGCAATTTGTTATTTTGACTTTTTTGATAAACCAAAATTCAATTACTGGTAACAATATATGTTTTGACTTCTTGATTGATTTGAGATATGAAACTAGTATAAAACTGAGGCCTATAAGATTCTAATATAATTTTTAAACCATTGGGATAGAGTCTTCAAATAGTGATTTTTTTTATATTTTTTTGGCGATCAACAATACTTTTTTTAATTTCATTTTTATCAATAAGAAAAATAGATTGTCAGTAAACGCTATCTATAGCTTTATAGGCAATATTAGTATCTGTTATTTCATCCAATCTTTCTATAATGACTTTGTTTTGGGAAATCTTGAAATATGGAGAAATAAATATTATATAAATAGTTGATAACACTAAAAAAGTTCAAATTATAATAAAATAAATTCAAAATTCTTTTCATTTTGAATTTACAAAAGTAAAAACACTTCTAAAAGCATCTAGTTTTTTGTTTTTAAATTTTTTTAAAATTTTTTTTAAAAAACTTTCTTTTTTGAAGCTAAAAAGATATTTTCTTTTTTTTTCAAGAAAAGATGATTTTTTGAATTTCCTATTTTCTTTGTTTCTTTCAAAGATTCTTTGAATTTTTGTTAAAATTTCTTTTATTCATCTCATATTTCTTTTTTTATTTCATCCAATAAGTTGTACATTTTTATATTTTTCTCTTCTTTTTTATCGATTCTAAATCTGATTTGTGGAGTCTTTCTTAATGATAATTTTCTTGAAATCATCTTTTTTAATTCTGGAGCAAAACTAGCTAAAAATTTAGCTAGTTTTTCCTGATTTTGCTGACCAGTTACATAAATATCAGCATAATTAAAATCAGAAGAAAGTTTTACCTCTAATACAGTTACCATTCAAAAAACATCCGAATTTTCGCGGGAATATTGTAATATTTCAGGTGTCATTAGCTCTTTTAAAGTTCTTTCAAATTTTTCAAGTTTGATTTTATCCATTTTAGAAAAAATTAATATTATTTACTTTTGATTATTGATGATAAACAAGGCTTCACACATTATGTGAATTTTTTTGTTTTATTCAATTTTTTATTTGAAAAAATTTTTAGGCAAAAATTTGATTTTCAGAAACAAGTATGTATTAATGAATTAGAAGAATTATATTTTAAATTTTAGCTTAAATGTCTGTTAATTTTGAGAAAATAAATAAAGAAGGTTCTTGAATATTAAAGGAAGAGAAAGATATTATGGGCATGATTTTATATTCAGAAGATATATGTAAACTTTGAGAATATGAAAGAATTTTAGATGAGTTTTGAAGTGAGTTTTTTGAAAAAATCTTAAAAGATTATGATGATGAGTTACGTGAAAATAATTTTGAAGTTTTTGTTTTTTTGAAAAGAAAAAATATAGTCCACAAAAAAAGACAAATTTTCTTGGCTTTGCATTAAGATAATATTAATAATCCTTTTTTAATTTTTTGGCTAACAACATAAATAGTCCAAAGAATATTATTATCAGACTAAAAACTTGTCAGATTGTGAAATAATATAAGATTGGATAAGTTCAAGGTTCTGGAAATCTTGAATATTCAGCTATAAATCTAAAAATTCAATAAAATATCAAAAAATATACACCGACTTGTCAGTCAAATTTTTTGTTTCTATGAATATAATTTAAAATTATAAAAAGCAAAATTCATTCTAAAAAGGCTTCAAGTAAAGGATTTGGAAAGTAACTTTTTCAGTTTTTTTCAACTGCAAGAAATCAATGATATTCATATCAAAGAAGTTCTTTATTGATATAATTTCAAATCCTTCAAAGAAAAAGTCATATTGGTACAAGACTTGTAATTTGATCAGCTATGCTAAAAAAATTCAGTTTAAATCTTTTTGAAAAAACTATCATAGATATAATAACTCAGATTGTTCAACCAAAAAAACTCATTCATCATTTCCAAATTTGTAAAATTTCAACTGGATTTTTTATATAGTAAGACAGATCGTATATAACAACATAACCCAATCTTCATCAAATAATTACTCACAAAAAAACATAAAAAATAAGATTTTCTAATTCTTCGGAAGTGAAAATTTTTCTTTTTTTTAGTACAATATAACCAATTATGAAAGCAATGGTATACATAAGTCAATAATATGTAGGTGCTAGATGAATTCAATAAATATTTATTTCAAAGATTGGCACGGGATTTAAATTACAAATTAAAAAATACGAATTAATCAGAATAAACCGTTGAATTTATTTTATAAAGAATATAATCAGTTTCTTTGATTTTATCTTGATCAAGTCAGGCCTTTTTGCAAATAAGGTAAAATAAGTCATCAGGAGCAATGGCAATGTTTGATATATTTGGCAATATAATTCAGGCTTTTTCATAATCTTGGCTAATTAAAATCAGTCAATCGGTTTTTACATCAATTTGTCATAAATTTTTAATTACTTTTCTTTGGATATTTGAAATAATATCAACCCTAATTGTTATATTGCCAAGATCTTCTACATTTTTTATTTCTTGTGAAAATCTTTCATCCTTAATGGTTTGCAGGGTATTGTCAATAAGTTCGAGTATTGTATTATCCCTTTTTATATGAATTCTTCAACTACTTCAAACTACTTTTCAGTTTTTAAAAATAGTCACAAAACTTATATCTTTTGTTTCAAGATATTTTTTTTGTTCTTCATCTAAATCCAATTCTGGGACTGTCAATATTTTCTGATCTCTAATATATGTCTCTAATATTCTCTTAGCTATTGTATGCATGAAAAAGTAGGAAATTTAAAAAAGTATAAAGTACTTATTTTGCACATTGTATTCTAATCATTTAATTTGTTTTTCAAAAATTTTTTACAAAAAATCCTTGGAATTTTCCAAGGATTGATTTTATCTAGTTTCTCAGGTTGCCATCAATTGTTGCATAAGGTCAACGGTTCTATTAATATTTGAATCCATAAATATTACTTTTGTGTTTTCAGTCATTCAAATGGTTTTCATTGTATCAAGATATTGTGTCATTGTAAGAATATTTATTACTTGTCTTGCATCTTGTCAGGTTGCTGCTTGCATAATTTTTACATTTTCTTCAAGTCATTTTGCTATTGCAGCTCTTTCTAGTGCTATTCATTCTCATTGAAGTCTTTTTCTTTCTTTTTCTGCTTCTGCTTCTTTAATTGCTTGGATTTTAGTTGCTTCTCATTTGTTTTCTGCAGCATTTTTGAGTTGTTGTGATGCTACCACTTCAGACATAGCATCAGTAATAGTAACAGGAAAATTTACATTAGTAATTTGAAAACTTTTTATCACCATTCACCATTCGTCAAATTGAATTTCTAGATCAGTTCTAATATGTAGAGCAAGCTCATCCTTCTTTTCAAGAATTCATTCATGAGTTTCTTTTGCAATATACGTTCTTAAAGAATTTTCTACAATTGCAGCGATAGATTGGCTTCTATTTTGTAATACATAAGAGAATTTTTTGATTCATTCCAAAGTATTTACAACTTCATAAATCAAATTTGTCGCAACATCTACCATTACCTTATCTTTTGAAGGATATTTTCCATCAATTGCAAAGTTCTGAGATCTTAGAGAAACTTTTTCAGCAACTCTTTCTAGCAAAGGAATTTTTACATTAAATCAAGCATTCATAACTCTCGAAAATTTACCTAAAAATTCTATAACAAAAACATTATTTTGTTCTACGATCTTAATATTGGCTATAACTATTATTATAGCTAGTATAATTATAAATTCAGTCATGATTTTAAAATTAAAATATAAATACAGGAACATTATATTTATTTAGTTTATTAATTCAAGAAAATTGAGATGAGAACTTATTTTACATAATTTTTAATTTAAAATTGCATTATTAGAATAATTTTATAGAATTAGTCAAATTTACTTTTTTAAATACGAAGATGAATTCAAACAATATTACTTTTTCTTCTGAACCGAGGCTTTCATTGGCAGATAATAATGATTTAAGTCATGCAAGTAAAATTTTGTGATTTAAAAATGAACAGCAAGTTATTCAATATTTGAAGCTTCGTCTTTCTAATATATCTGAAAATTTTAAATATCCTTGATCTAGAGCAAATTTAGAAACTTTAATAAAATTTTGGGGGAATGAAGTTAATCTTGATTATAATCAAGTTAATAATATATCTGAAAAACTTAACGACAACAGTATTATAAAAATAGATCCAAATTACTATATATTGTTGAGAAATAAATTTACATATAATTTTTGATTAGGAAAGATGCAACAAATATCTCCTGTGACTATTTTGCCTAGATCTATTCCTGAACTTATTGAGCGCACAAAAAAACTTTGGGAAGATATTAAATCAAATTTTTACTAATTAATTTGCATAAAAAAAGGAATTACAGATTTGTAATTCCTTTTAATTTACTTCAATTTTTCAAAAATTCCTTTACTATCAACTTTTTCCCAAGAGAAAATATCTCTTCAGAAGTGTCCATAAGTTGCAGTTTTTGCAAAAACTGGTTTTCTTAAATCAAGTTTGGCTATAATTCAAGCTGGGGATAAATCAAAGTTGTTTCTTATTGCTTCAATAATCTTTTCTTTGGCTATTTTTTCAGTTCAAAAGCAATCTACATAAAGACTTATTGGTTGAACAACTCAAATTGCATAAGATAATTGGATTTCACATTTGTCACAAATTCAACTAGCAACAATATTTTTTGCCAAATATCTTGCCATATAAGCTGCACTTCTATCTACTTTTGTAGAATCTTTTCAGCTAAAAGCTCATCAACCATGTCTTCAAATTCATCCATAACTATCAACTATGATTTTTCTTCCAGTTAATCAACTATCTCAAACAGGTCATCAAACATTGAATACTCAAGTTGGATTTGTAAGAATTTTTCTCACATCTTCCAATTTGTAACTAAAACTTTCAATTATTGGTTTTATTACAAAATTTTTCATATCTTCATGAAGTTTGTCTTGATCTGCTCATTTTGCATGTTGAGTCGAAATAAGGATTGTATCAATTCAAACAGGTTTTCAATTTTCATCATAAATTACAGTAACTTGAGTTTTACCATCTGGATAAACATAATTAAGAGTTCAATTTTGTCTTACTTCTTCCAATTTTTCAGCTAATCTATGAGCCAAAATTATTGGCAAAGGCATAAGATTTGGAGTTTCATTTGATGCATAACCAAACATAATTCACTGGTCTCAGGCTCACCCCGTGTCTACTCATTGAGCAATATCTGGAGATTGAGAATGAATAAAATTTATAATTTTTACCTTGTCTGCATTGTAAAATTTTTCATCGCTATCATAGCCAATTTTTCTCACTACATCTCTTGCAACTTTTTCATAATCTACTTTTGCAGTTGTTGTTATTTCTCCTGCAACAATAAGATTATCATTTGCAACTACTGATTCACAAGCTACTCTTGAGAATTTATCTTGTTCTAGACAAGCATCCAAAATAGCATCTGAAATTTGATCACATATTTTATCAGGATGCCCGCAGGTAACTGATTCTGAAGTTATATATTGTAACATTTTTTATAAGTTTAAATTTTACGTGGTTTGTATTTTAGTAATTTTTTTGAAAAAGTAAAAATTATTTTTGAATATATTGAGTCTATTTTATTTTCCCAAAATCTCCATCAAAAAATAATTGGCTTCATATCTAAGATTTTATCGATATTTTGTTAATATATTTTTTATAATAGTTTTTTATAAAATAGATTTTTAATAAATGAAATATCTAAAAAACCACCTCAAAATCCCAATAATCTCAAAAATTGAGATTATTGGCCCATTATTTTTAACTTTTTCTTTCATATTTTTTTCTATCATTTTCTGTAAGATATTTCTTTCTTAACCTAATTGATGATGGAGTTACTTCTACATATTCATCTTCTTTGATATAATCAAGCGCATCTTCAAGTGTCATTCTTCTTATTGGTATAAGATTGATGGCCTCGTCTGATCCTGAGGCTCTTATATTTGTAAGTTGTTTGTTTTTTGTAGGGTTAACTGTAAGATCTCATCATTTCAAATGTTCTCAAATAATCATTCATTCATAAATTTCAGTTGTTGGTTCGATAAGAATTGGTCATCTTTCTTGTAATTTCCATAGAGAATATGCCATTGCTATACCATGTTCTCCACTTATTTGAGATCCAACATCTCTTTTTTCTATTGGTCATTTATAATCATCGTAATGAGAAAAAGATGAATAAATTATCCCATATCATTTTGTATCAATTATAAAAATTGATTTATAACCAAGAAGTCATCTAGTTGGAACATCAAATTCCATATAAGCAATTCAGTTTTCAGATTTTAAATCTTTCATCACACCTTTTCTTTTACCCATTTTTTCAATTACAACTCAGCTAAATTCTTCTGGTACATTAATTACCACATTTTCAATTGGTTCTTGTTTTTTTCAATTAATTTCTTTAAAGATTACCTGAGGACAACCAACTTGAAGTTCAAATCACTCTCTTCTCATACTTTCTATTAAAACTGATAAATGGAGCTCTCATCTTCCCGAAACTATAAATCTATTATCTGCAGAATCAAGATCAATCTTTAGTCACACATTTACTTCGAGCTCCTTTTCAAGTCTTTCTCTAATATTTCTAGATGTTACAAGTTTTCATTCACGACCTGCAAATGGAGAATCATTTACAAGGAATTCCATTCTTAAAGTGGGTTCATCAATCGTAATAGATGGCATAGCTTCGGCTTCAGAATCAGTAGAAATTGTTTCTCAAACATAAATATCTGGAATTCCAGATATTGTCACAACATCTCAAGTATCAGCTTCCTGTGTGTCTATTCTTGCTAAACCAAGAGTTGTAAAAAGTTTTCCTATCTTCCCCACTCTTTTTACTCAATCATTTCCGATTACTGTTACAGTTTGTCCAACTTTTATTTTTCATTCATAAACTCTTCAAATTCACATTCTTCATATATAATTGTCATAAGCCAAATTTGCGATTTGCATTCTAAAAGGTTTTGATGAATCAGAAGGTGCTGTAGGCACATGCTCAAGAATTGTTTTAAAGAGAGGTTCTATATCTTTTCTTTCATCTTCAAGATTAATAATTGCTATTCAATCACGAGCAATTGTATAAACAACCGGAAAATCCAATTGTTCATTTGTGGCTCAAAGTGTAACAAAAAGATCAAAAACCATATCTACAACCTCATCAGGTCTTGCTGTTGGTTTATCGATTTTGTTAATTACAACAATCGGTCTAAGTCCAAGTTCTAGAGATTTTTTGAGTACAAATCTTGTCTGAGGCATTGGTCATTCATAGGCATCAACTACAAGACAAACTGAATCAACCATACGCAAAACTCTCTCAACTTCTGATCAAAAATCAGCATGTCATGGAGTATCTAAAATATTAATTTTGATTCATTCATAACTTACAGCAGTATTTTTTGCATAAATTGTGATTCATCTTTCTTTTTCCTGATCATTTGAGTCCATTACACAAGTCCCAACATCTTCGTATTCTTTAAATACTCAAGATTGTTTTAAAAGTGCATCAACTAAAGTAGTTTTCCCGTGATCAACATGGGCAATTATTGCAATATTTCTATATTCCATTAAATTAGTTTAAAGTTAGAAAGTTTTTAAAGTTACAAAGCTCAAATAATTCCCCCTCGACATCCTTTTAATAAGAGAAATAGGGAATAAACAGTGGGAATGAACAAGTGGTTTTATTTCTAGTTCTTGGCTCTTTTTAACTGCCAGAGTATAACCAATTTTGCTGAATTGTAAAATAAAAAGATTTTTTAAATCTTTTTGAACTTATATTTAAAAATTAAATCTATTGAAAGAAAAATTATTTGAATATAATAGGAAAAATTCATTTAATTTTTTTAAAATGATAAATTTAATAGATTTAAACCATACAAAACAGGAATTTCCGTTGTTTAGTTATGAACTTATTGAAGAAATAAATAAAAATTTGGGTAAAAATAAAAAGATTATCCTATTTTTTAATAAAAGATGAGAAGCAAATTCTTTGATTTGCAAAGACTGTAATTATCAACTTAGATGTCCAAATTGTGACATAAGTTTTACTGTGCACAAATATCCTGAAAATAGACTTATTTGTCATCACTGTAATAATAAGATAAACATTCCGGCTTGTTGTCCAAATTGTGATTGAACTAACCTTGCACAAATCTGAATTTGAACACAAAAAATAGAAGATCAAATCAAAAAACTTTTCTGAAAATACAAGATCCTTAGAACCGATTCTGATAAGAAAAATAAAGAATGACTATGTTTGGAAGATATTAAAAATGCTCAAATAATAATTACTACAGAATTTATAAATTCCATAAGTCTTGAAAATGTTTGACTTGTGGCTTTTTTACTGATAGAACAGGAATTCGTAATTCCAGAATATGATATTGAAGAACAGATTTTTGATAATATTTATTATAATATTAAAAGATGATCCGATGTAATAATCCAAACCTATATTCCAGATTCCAAGATTGTGAAGCTAATCATTGAATGAAATTACAAGAATTTTTTGGTTGAAACTCTCAAAGAAAGAAAAACTTACAATTATCCACCTTACAAAGAATTAGTTTATATTTGGGTAAAAAATAAAAATTTAACAAGAGTAAAGGATATAATTTTCAAACTAAAGAATAAATTAGATTTAGCTAACAATGGAAACTATGAAATCTTTTTTGATAAAGATATTTTCTCCAAAAAAGCTTCCGAATTTCAACAAAAAATAGTCATAAAATGAAATGATTTACAGGAATTTTTAGGAACAATAAAATGAGAAATTTTTAGAAATAAAGAAATAAATGTCGAGCGGAAATAATTCATAAATAAGTACTAAATTAAAATGTAATTATTTAAAAAATCAAAATAATTTATTTATATTAGATAAATTAATTTCAAAAGGATTATCCAAAGCCACAAAATATCAACTTAATAAGTCACTTAATAAAAAAATTGACTTTTTTTTAAAAAAAAATTATTATTTACGTATAAATAAATGATTAATTTAATATGTTTTATTTAATAAAACGATAAAAATGAATAAACAAATAGTACACAAAATTTTAATTGCTGAAGATTGCACTTTTGAAATATTATTTATTAAAATGCAATTAGATTCTGCTAAAAAAAAATGACTACTAAAAAATTTTGAACTTACTATAGTTAAATCAGTTGATGACTTAATAAAAGCTATGAAAGAAAAGACTTTTAGTTTAATTTTTCTTGATCATAATCTTGAATTTTGAGGAAAGATAGAAATAGAAACTATAGAAAATATACTAGCAGATTGAAAAATTCATATAAATAATATTTTATCAACAACCTGATGTGATGATTTTAAGGAAAAATTAATCGAAAAATGAATAGAACATCTAGAAAAAAACAAAATTATACCTTATATAATAAATAGGTTTATTTAGTTCAAATCCTTCAACATATATTCCCCCTCTAATATATATCCTCTATGTTCGTAATATTGTCTGACTCAAACTCAACTGATGATGGCAATTTTTTTTATGTTTGGATAATTATTTTTTATAATTTCTTCTGCCTTTTCTATTAGTCTTTTGCCAAATCACATATGTTGTCAAGTTCAATCAGCTTTTTCTCAGATTCTCAATTGGTCTCAGAAAGTATGTAATTCGCGAATAATAGCTACATCTTGTAATTCTGGAATAAAATGCTTTTTTCAAGTAAAAATTTGTGATGGAATTCTAAACCTAAGCAAAGAAAAAACAGTTCTATCAACTGAATCTATAAATTGCAAGAAATATTCTTTTCAGCCACTAGCTTCATATTCTTGAACATCTAGAATTGCATTTTTTGGATCATTTACCCTGTCTCTGATTTCACGAGCAGAAATATCTTTTTTAAATAAACCTAATTCTTTCATTTTTTCTTCTGTAACTTGTCTTAGATTTGCCATTTTGGATCATTCTAGGATTTCACTGGATGGAATGTCACGATACATTCTATTAAGCCTTACATATTCTGGAATTACAGCTTGCATATGAGCCATAAGATCAACTAGCGTTTCGTCGGAATAAGCCTGGAATCATCAGTTTTTCCAAATTTGTTCAAGTTCACTATAAGCAGTAACGACAGTTGGATAAATCTTGAGTTCATCAGGTCTAAAATCTGGATTATCAAAAATTTCATTTAAACATGCAAGATCTATTTCTGGATTGGAACCTAGTAAATTTGGCATCATATGAGCAACTACTTTGAATCAAGCATCTTTTAATAATCTAGTTGCTAGAATACTTTCAACGTTTGTATGTCATCTTTTGTTGAGAATATTTATTCTATCATTTGTTGTCTGGTAGCCAATTTCTACTCTTGTAATTCACATTTTTCTCAAATTTTTGATGATTTCTTCGTTTATAAGATCTGGTCTAGTTTCAATAGCAATTCATATTACTCTGCTATGAGCAGTTTCATTTCTTTTTTTGGCTTCTTCGAAAGTTTTTGATGTAATAATTTTGTAATCATTTTTGATAACAAAAGTTGCAAATTTGTCAGATTCTATTGATGTATTAAGGATATTCTTTCTGAGTTCACTATAAGTTGTACATGCATCAAAAATCGATTTTATAAATTCTTCTCTATATTCCTGAGGATAATTTGTCCAACTTCAGCCAATAATACGAATATCGCATTTGTCTATATTATGACCAGTAATTTCAAGAGACCTAAGTCTATTCTGAACTTGCCTCACTGGATCAAATTCATTGAGTTCAGCTCTCATTACAGCTGGCTCATTTGAGATATAACTCTTTGGTAAATCTGGATAAGTCGGACAATAAATACATTTTCCAGGACATTCAAATGGTTTTGTCAAAAGAGAAATTACAGATATTCAAGAAAGACTTCTAACAGCTCTTTTCCTAAATAATTTGAAAATCTGTGAATTATAAGTAATCTTTCATTCATCAACCAAAATGTTATATCTTTCAATAAATGCTATACTTGAAATTGGTTTTTCAAGCTTATATTTCGCATAAATAGAGTTTTGAAATCTTTGAAATTTTTCCTTTGTCAAAATTTCTTTCTCTCTTAAAAGTCAAAAAATTATTTCATCTATAATCTGAATTTTTTTATTCATTGGATCAAATTAAACATAAATTGTTCAAATTATATGAAAATTAGTAAAAAAGTTAAATTAAGTTTAAAAACAAAAACTCAAATTTTCCGTTTGGGTTTTTGAAAAAATTTAGTTTATATTGAATGAAAAAACTAGATTAAAAATTCTTCCGAAAACCTCTTGAATCCATGCTTGAATATAGAACAAAAAGGTATTTAAAATTATGTTGAAATTTGTATGAAAAATAGATCCCGAAATTTGTTTCAGTTTTGATAGTGTAAGATATCAATAAATATTCAGCAAAGAAAATGGAATGACTTTCAAAAGTTCGTGATGATAGTAGATGAGATATTATAAATTGATATGTATTGAATTATGAGTATCAGTACTTGGTACTCCTCTAATGCTTGAGCGAGAACAACTGGAATTATATTGAGATGAAAAAACAACAAGATTTGATATATTTTCAAGTCAAATCGAAAAGTTTACTTTATTATTTTGAAGTTGATATTGGATTCTTGCAGACCATCTTTACGATTATGTTAAGAAATATAATTTGTTAATTGAAAAATGATTTCTCTTTGCAATAAGTATGGAAACAAGTCAAGTAAACAGGAATATGATTTTAAAAAATTATGAACAAAATCT
>JAQUZJ010000085.1 GCA_028691375.1 Candidatus Altimarinota bacterium
TTAAATTCTCTAGATTCAAAAGAAATTGAAGAAATTGAAAATGTTGAAGAAATCAAAGAAACCCAAGAAATCTCAGAAGTTCAAGAAATCAAAGAAACCCAAGAAATCTCAGAAACTCCAAAACAAATTATAGAAGAAACGATAGAAAAAGAATTAATACAAGAAGCAAAAGAAACACAAGAGGCATCGGAATTATTAGAGATGTCAGAAAGTCAAGAAACATCAGAAAATGAAACACAATTCGTACAAGATATTTCTCAACCAACAGAAATTATAGATCAAGAAGAAAATGTGGACAAAATTGCTTGACTAGATTCAACAGAGCAAATAACATGAAATGTTGAAAAAGAAGAAATTATAGAGGAAATTTGAGATATAAAAAGAGAGGAAGAAAAGAAAGAATTACCTTTAAAATGAGATGTAATTGAAGAAATCTCTGATGTTGTTGAGTCGGGAGAAAACATTATTCAAGAAGAAATTTCTTTAGTTGAACCTAAGGCTGTCGATATTTCTAATGAGAAAGAAAATTTAGAAATAAAAAAAGAAATTCAACAGGAAGAGAAAAAAATTGAGGATAAGAAAATAATAAAGTTAAATAATCAAGAAAATTTAATGTGATGATTTTTATCAGATATGACTTCATTTATTTTCAAATGAGCTGTTTCAAAATCTGATAATATTTTCAAAGTTAAAAATATATCTTTGGATGAGGATATTGTATTTGATGTTTTATGAAAAAAACCCTTCTTAAAATTATGAAACAAGGAATATTCTCTAGTTTTTTCTCCAAAGTGATATGATTATATTGTTCCTTATTTCCTATATTCTATACTTATTCTTTGAAATAACAGAAGGAAATATAAGTTTTCATTTGAGGATGCAAAAGAAATATCAGAAATTCATAAAAATGTTACAAAAGCTCTATGATTTAAAAATCAGAACAACTATTCAATAGATGCATCAAATATAAAATCTTTTATAAAATGAATTAAGACCCTTTTAGATAATGAAAATTCAAAATATACAATTGCATACAATGAAGAAAAAGGGGGGTATTTTGAATTAGTGAAAAGATAATTCTAAGATTAAAATTGTTGTATCTTTTATAGTATTTATTTACTTGATTTTTTTACACAGACTTATATACTGGGTTTCATAAAATAATGTTAGAGAATTTTATAACTTTAAAATTTAATTTATGTGACGCTGACCAGTTATAGCAAGAAAAAGAGATATAACTAATTTACAAAGAGGAAAGATTTTTTCTTTATATGCAAAAATAATTACCGTGGCTACTATAAAGGCTTGATGAGATGTGAATAGTCCTGCTGTACATGATGCTGTGGCTAAAGCTAGGAAAAACAATGTACCAAGTGAAAACATAGAAAGAGCATTAAAAAAATGAACTGGAGCTGATAAAGAATGAAATCAAATTGAAGAAATATTTTATGAAGGATATTGAGCAGGATGAACCTGATTTATAGTTAAAATTTTGACAGACAATAAGAATAGAACTGCTTCAAATATTCGTCATTTGTTTTCCAAAAATGGATGAAATTTAGCTGAAACTGGTTCATTATCTTCATTTTCATTCAAATTTGCTGGAGTTTGTTATGTAGTGCTTAATTGAAAAACTTTAGATGAAATAGAAGAAACAATCATTGAATCTGGGGCAGAGGATTATGTAGAGGAGGAAGAATGAAAAATTAAAATAATCACAGATTTAAAAGATCTTGCAAAAGTAGTAAATTTTTTGAAATCTAGTTGAATTTTTGTTGAAGATTATGCGCCAGAATATGTTCCAGTTAATTTTATAGAGATTACAGATTTTGACAAAGCTCTAAAAATTCTTAAACTTATAGATGATTTAGAGGACGATGAAGATGTGGAATTTGTATGGACCAATTATGATATAGCTGAAGATTTGGCTTTGAAAGTCAGAGAAGCCATTGAAAATAATAAATTTAGAAGTTAATTTTTTAAACTTAATTTTTTTAGTATTATGACAAACGGAGACCAAACACAAGCCTGAGATGATCAGACTCAGACTCAAAAGCAAGATGTTTCTCAATCTGCAAATGCTTTTGTTATAGGACTTTTTAAAGAAAATCATCCACTTACAGAGTTTGATGAAGTCTATTTTATAGATTTACTTGAACACTCTTTGTCTTTGAATATTTATGAAAAAAAGAGAGTAATTGATGCAATTCCCACTTTGAGCCAGTTTCAAATAGATGAGCTTGTAAAGGTTTTTCAAGACGAAAGGGACGAATTTCGTAAACTTATGCCAAAAGAAGGTGATACAATCAAAAAATTAGTTGATGAAAAGAGAAAAGAATGGGAACAATTAAATGATATTTATGTTCAAGAATCAAAAGAAAAAGAACAATCAACATGAGATCAAACTAAAATTAATGATTTAAAGAAAAGTTTAGGAATTTAAACATAATTTAAAAAGTAGGAAATACAAATTTGTATTTCCTACTTTTTAAATTTCTACATTTTCGTAATGTTTTAGATTGTAGGTTTCTTTTTGTTTACTTATTGCCACAAAATCCATCTGAATATTATCTAAATCAATTTTTTTACTTAAACAATATTTTTGTATTGTTCTTAATAATGTTTTTCTTTTAGCTTTAGTAAAAGCCTCTTCTCAAGTTCCATAATTTTCATTTTTTCTAAATTTTACTTCTACAAAAATTATTTTTTCATCCTTTTCACAAATTATATCTATTTCTCATCATTTTATTGTATGGTTGGTTTCTAGAATTTTATATCAATTTTTAACTAAAAAGTTAATAGCAATTAATTCTCATTCATTTCAAGTTTGCTTTTTATTTTGCATTTTTGAATTTAAGTGTTATTGAATATCTAGTTTTTCTACTTCTGTTTTTACTTTTGTGTTGAAATTTACTCTGGGATTATAGTAGTTGATTAGTAATTTAACCAGTTCGTCCTTTTTTAAAATTTGAGATTTTAATCATATATTTTCAAGACTGGATTTGATCATATTAACTCTTTCCATATTGTGTTTTTTCAAGTGATCAAATCTTCTTCTTTTTTCTTTTATTGAACTTAAGCTCTCTTCTTGATTGATTGCTTGCCAAAATTTATTAAATGTTCCGAAAAATGAGACATCTCTTACACTTTTGTTTTCTTCTTCATCAAAAGGAATAACTATATAAAATTCTTTTTTCATAATTTGGGCAATGTCTACAAGATTTTTTAAAAAATCTATATATCTATAAGTTT
>JAQUZJ010000024.1 GCA_028691375.1 Candidatus Altimarinota bacterium
AGTATCCCACAGTTTTCTGGACTAAAATCTTCATCAAATCTCATTCTTACATGTATTTTTATTTTAAGTCCAGATTTTATTATTTCATCACAAATAATAAGTATATTTTCCATTGAAATATCTGGATCAAAAATATCTAAACAATCTGCATTTTTATATTTTAGGATTTCTATATTTTTTTTGATCATTTCTATTTTATCCATTTTCTCTAATTTTTTATCTGCAAAAAATTTTCATATATTACAAAAAGCACATTTTCTCCAACTACATCATTTGTTAAAAAATGATAAAGATACATAATTTTTTCAAAAAATTTTCATTTCATGAAATATACTCCTTATGTCATTGCTGTTTTTAATTTTATAATTATCTAAAAAAATAGCATAATCTTCCTCATTTATGAAAATTAAATCTATAAGACCACTATATCCTAGATTTTTAATTTTATTTTCAAGTATAAGTTTATTATCAAATTCAGATAAATTAACCAAAGATATTACCATTTTTATTTTTTCTAAATCTATACCTTTTTCTTTTAAAATATCTAAAATAATTCAAATTTGATATAATTCATAAGGAAATCTTATATCGAATAAAAGCATTATTTCTTCTCAAGAAATTTCCAAAAAATCAATATTTTTCTCAAAAAAGAATCTAAAAATATTTTTATCCTTAAAACTAGTATCTTCTTTTATATAATGATCTCTAAAAAACGAGATTCTTACATTATCTTTAACATTTATAAACTTAAAAAAATTATCAATACTTCTGTATAAAAAAATCAAATTATCTTGTGTTATGCTTTTATTTTTTGCAAGTTTCAATAATAAATAAGATTTTTGTACATTTATAATGGTTTTTTTTAATAAAATATTTGTAGAGTCTTTAATTTTTATTTCCAAATATAAAAACAATTCTCTAATAAAAGAGGCATTAAAAATATTATCCCAAAACAATGAATTGAAATTTATGTATTCAAAATTATTTATTATTTCTTTATCTTCAAAAAAATTTGGATTAGAAATAAGATTAACCTTAAATATTTTCATGGTTATTGGTTTATTAAAAACTTATTTTTAAGCAAATTATAAACAATATCTACATCTTCACTTGAAAAATCTTTAATATTTTTTTCTATATTTTCACTCAGTATGAACTTGTTATCAAATTTTAATAAAAAATTCTTAAATTTTTTATTAAAAATCAACTTTTGAAAACTTACCCAATCATAAATTTCTATATTTTTTGAATCTTCAAAAGTGACTTCTAGATAAGGAGAAATTCTATATTTTTTGTCTAAAGAAAAATCATTTTTGGAATTATTGTAAAATTCTCATAATGCCTTATAAGGAGATTTTTTGTAAAAAGTCTTGAGATGATAAAACAGACTTGATCTGTCAATAAAATTCCGAAAATCTCATACATCAATGTCCTTTCAGGAAAGCCAAGGTATAAGTTGTTCTTTTTCTATATCATAGTGTAATTTGAATAAAAAATCTATATCTCTTTCCTCATTATTTTCAAAATAATCTAGGTATGATAAACAAAAATCATCATCATTTTCTAAAGTAATTCAGTATTTTTCTTTGTTATTATAAAATTCAGTTCATTTCATTAGATAAAAAATATTTGGACTGCAAGTAAAAAAATCTGATTCTTTTATATATTTTTTTAAGAAAGCATAAGTTTTTAATATATCTGATTTTCTCTCTCCAGGCAATCACATTATTGCATATAAATGTAAATTTACTCAGGCTTTCAAAAAATTATTCATGACAAATTCCCTATCTTCCAGAGGAAGCAATTTAGCGGTTTTTCAAATCCTAAGATTGGTTTCTCCCGAAAATGATTCTAATCAAATTCCACAAAATCTTGCTCACGATTTATAAATTTTCTTACAAAAATCAAGTGTATATTTTGGATCAAATCTAGTTCTAAATCTATATACAATCTGTAATTTTTTTTCTATAATTTTGTCCACAAAATATAACAAAACATCTGGATGTATGGCTTCATCTAAAAATACAATATAAGAAATGTTATTTTTTGAAATATATTCTATTAATTTGTCTATATACTGATGAATTAATTTATTTTCATTTTTATAAATATACAAATTGGATGAGTTGATAGCACAAAATTTACAGGCTGACCAATGACATTTGAATGGCAACATTCTCAATGTTATAAATAATTCCTCTCCAAACTTGGATATTTTATCTTTATCCAAAAAATATTTGCCAAAAGATTGAAAAAGCCTCTCATCACTTATGGTTTCTGGTTTTTTGAAAATAAATTTGTCATTTTTTGTATAACAAATATTCTCATAAATTTTGGAAATATTCCTTATATCAACTCATTTTTTAAAGTTGGAAATAATACCTTCTAAAGCATTTCAATAATCTTGAAATAAAATTACAAAATCAAAATAAGAAAAAATAAATTTAGCATTTTTTTTCAAATCTTTTAACCAAAATGAAAAGTTGAATTGTTCGTTTGAAGAAGAACAATCAAATATAACTATATTTCAATTTTTCCTTAAGTATGAAGCAATAATCAAAGCCTGAAACAATTCTCTAGGCCGATAAGGTTCTATTATAACTATAGAATTTTTTATATTTTTCTTTTTTAGAACATCTTCTATAAAATCCTTAATAAAATCGGTTCTTTCCTCCTTAAAATACTCAATATAGTCTTCTATTGTAAAATAATTTTTATGATAAACTCAATTCGAAAAAGAAAAAATAAAATCATAAAAAATTGTACTAAAATAACTCAATAAAGTATTGATAATCCTATAAGCAAAAACAATATCTTCTACTATAATCTTTTTTCAAAAATCTTCAGTTAAAATTTTTTTTGCTCTGGAAATATTTCTTAGTACGAAAGAAAAATCATTTTCAAAATACTTGTCATCTCAAAAAGAATACTGCTTATCTTTGAAATTAATATTTTTAAAAATAGATAAAATATATTTCTTATCAAAAATCTTGTTCCAAAAAAGTACTCCTATATCAATAACACCTTTATTACTTTCAGAATAAAGGTATTTTTCGGTTTCAAATCTAGATATAGTATTTATGCGATATATTTTTTTCACCCAAATAATGTAGAATAAACTAAACTCTTCATGAACTACCAGATCCAGAACCAGAACCAGATGATCAATGTGATCAATGTGAACCATGAGATGCGTGAGAACCATGACTACAGTGTGATCAGTGAGAACCATGAGATGCATGTGATCAGTGTGAACCATGAGAACCATGACTACAGTGTGATCAGTGTGATCAGTGTGATCAGTGTGATCAGTGCACTCATACAGCTGCTCTTAAAGCAGTTCATCAAGCTGAAGAAGGATTAGTAGCTGTTGGTGGTCTATATAAAGTATAGGCATCTGCCTCACCTATAATATTATTGGCATGTCCAAGTAGGTTTCAAGGTGCTCATTCTACAACACTTCATGCATGTTTAGCAATTTCACCAATAATATACTCTCAACCTACGTACCCAGCAATTCAAGCAGAAAGTAACAATGCATCTTTTTTGGTAATTTTTCAACTTTCATCAGTCAAAAAATTCTTTATTTTTTTCTTTATTTGAGGAAATATTTTTTTAACCATAGTAAGAAAATTATTTTTAATTACGGAGATTTTAATGTATGTTTATTAAAAATCAAGTTTAAATAAGATTTAGGTCTAATTTAAGTATTAAATTAACCAAAAATCAAACATTGACCATCACTATTAGTTTTGTTCGAATTATACATCCAGTTTGTAAAAACTTCCTTATTTTTCTCATTTTTCAGGTTTTCAAATATATAATCAAGAATCTGTGTATCTATTTTTCTTTTTTCATTTATAGAATAATTTGGAAAAATATTTCACTCTGTTTTGTAGTTATATATTGGACAGACTCATAGAAATGGTTTGTATAAATCTTCATCATATCAAGGTAAAGTATCTGTTGTAGAAGCAGTTGTAAGAGCTTTAGTGATAGGAGAATTAATAATTTCTTTATAAGTTTCTAATCATCAATCAGCTAAATTTGCAACTTTAAATTCATCAACTCACATACGAGCAAGCATTCTTCATTCATCACAAGTATAAATATTACCATCATAATTGTAAGCAATTTGTCATATTCAAGCTCCGCAAGGACTTCTTACATCCAAAAAATTTGGATCATATTCAGAAAGAATTTTTGCTAAAAAAATCAAGGAATAAATTTCTTTAAAATAAGTTCATTTTTTATTTACTTCCATAATATAATCCATTGTTTTCCTGTAAAAATCAAAAAAATCATCACTTGAATATCATAAATTTTTAAGATCTGATGCTGCAAATCAGTAAGGATTAAGTGGTCTCAAAAAAACTGAATCCAATCATAAAGAGATATAGGTATCAACAATTTCAACTGGTTTTTTTAAAGTATCTTTTGTAACTGTAAGTATAGCTCAAACTTTGGCTTTTGTGAGCTTATCTTCATTTGCTTTGTAAACTTTATTAATCTTTTTTATCCATTTTGCAGTTTCTTTGAAAGAATTTCATGGCTTATATGTTCTATTAAGATTGTGTAATTCTTCATCTCAATCAAGAGAAGTAGAAACTCAAAAATCATGTGCCACAAAATAATCAAGAATCTCATCGGTCATAAGAGATAAATTAGAAACAACAGAAAGATATAGTCTTTTGTCAAGAATTTTGGCTTTTTCTTCAGCATATTCTGTGATGAATTTTACAATCTCAAAATTAAGAAGAGGCTCTCAACCTTGAAATTCAATATTTACTGCGTTTGATGTAGTAAAAAATATTGTGTCTACAACTTTTTTTGCCGTAGTTTCATCCATATCAAAAGAACTTTTTGCTGATTCCGGTGCTGCAGCTGCATGACAATATTTACATTTATGATTACATCTTAAGGTCACAACAACAATATGTAAAGATGGTCACTGATTTAAATAATGATTTTTTTTCGCATATCCTTCAACCATTTTATCTTCATAATCTGAAGTTTTGATTATTCAAATGCTTTCTAATTCTTCTTTCTTGATTTTATTCAATTTATCAAGTTCTCAGGAAACTAATAGTCAAAAATCTTTTTCACTTAAAAAAGCATACCTTCCTATGTCAGTGGTAATCAAAAAATCTTCGCCAAGTTTTTTAAAACGAAAAAATCCCAACTTATTTCATCTAAATTTTTGAATATCCTTTATTTTTAAGCTCATAAATCACAATTTAAATAAATTAAATAGTTCGTAAATTCTAAAAATATTTCTTCGATTTCTTGTTCATTTTCTCAAGAAATAATTAAATTATCTTTTTCAAAAGAAACATCAAAACCTTCCGATTTGAAAGCTTTTATTCAATCAGAAATAACCTTTTTTGGGTAAATTTTACTTTCTATTTTTAAACTTTTTTTTAGCATCTTTAACTCAATTAACATCTAAAGTTACATTTTCTTTTTTATCATCATCTTTGTTCTCATCTTGAGAATTTGTCTCTTCTTCTATTTCTTTAAGAATCTTTTCTATTTCAGCCTTGTCTATCTGAAGATCTGGATCATTTTCAAGCTCTTTCAAAATTTCATCAATGTCTTTATCAAAATCTATAGTTTGAAATTCATCTTTATTTTCATTTTCTCATTCACGAGCTAAATTCACAAAATCAAGTGACATTCAAATAGCACGATCAACAATTTTTTCTCTAATTTTTCAATTCTTTTTTTCCATTTTTATACGCAATTCTACATTCAAAAGTTCATTATAAAAATCTCAAATAAGTTTGTTAGTGTCTGATTTAGCATCTTTGGCACTAAATTCAACTACATAATTACCACTTTTATCAAGCTTAAAAAAGAAATATCACAAATCAAGAAATTTATAAGCCGCTCTCATAAGAGCTTCTTTACAAAAAAATTCTTTATCCACAAGTAATTCAAAAAATCATTTCTTTGCACCTTGTTTTACAAAACCTTCCATAAAAATGAAATTTAAAAATAAATTAACGGATATTATTTTAGTTTTTTAAAAGGATAAGTCAATTAAATTATTTTCAACTCTTTAAGAGAAATATTTTCTGATTTAATAGTATATTATTGATGTTTAAATAATGTAATTATCATTACAAGCAAATTATATTTAAACCAAAAAGTTGCAAGAAATCCTAAAAAAAGAAAAATTGAAAAAGGAAAAACTTTCATAATTTTAAGTTTTTTTAACTCAAAATTTTTGTCTATTTGAGATAGTTTTTTAAAAATATTTTTGATTTCTTTAACTCCTTCCTTGTTGAGTGGATTTGTAGTCGAATATATTAAATAATTGTAAATTCTGGTTTTATCTTTTTCATATTTTTTGTAGATTTCTCAAATGTGGTGGTTACCTAGGTATGTTTTCAAATATTTAAAATCAATATACATTCATTCTTTTAATTCACTTGTATCAATATATGATTCTTCGTTTGTGTGAAAGAAAAATTGGAAAATAAAAAGAAAAATTCTTATTAAAAAATAAATAACAAACCAGCTTATAACCAGCTTAACAACAGAGGTTCAATTATAAAAAATTGTTGCAATCAACGAAATTAAAAGCACTAAAAATGAAACAAAAGAAAAACCAAATTTGAAACGGGAAAAGTCTATTTTTTCTGTCAAAAAATCTCTTGCTTTAACTCTAAAATAACGAAGTATTTTGAAAAACAAAATATACCCAAAAATCAAAGTAACTAAAGAAATAACATACCAGTATTTATCAATAATCTGAATTAAATTTTCATATCAAATTTTTTCCTCAAAGATTGTAAAATTTCTCCAAAGTACAAAATAGTTAAATATCCTAAATACAAAAAACAAGATGACAAAAACAGAAATATAATTAAGTATGTTTACCAAAGATGATTTTTTCTTTTCTTCATCATTAGTTCAGGAATTTTTGGCGGTTAAAAAAAATAGAAATTTTTCTTTTATGTATCTGGACACAAGTCAAAAAAATTCTTTGATTTTTCTGGGAGAAATAAATATTTTAAAATAATAAAAAAATACAGAAAATAAAAGATAAAAAATAACAATCAATCAAATATTTAAAACAAAATCTAGTACGGATTTTTTGATTACTAAAATAAAAAAACTTAAAACAAAAAGGTATTTACTATCCCCAGCTCACCAAAAATTGAAAAAATAAATGAAAAATGAAAATAAAATTGCTCCAAAGAGATTCAATCAAATTGAAGCAAAATCATATTTGATTCAAAATAAAATATTCACAAAAAGAAACACAAAAAGAATTCACAAAATCGTAAGCAATAGCTTGTTCAAAATCTTTTTACTTTTTAAATCTGTATAAATTAAAATTGCATTGATAGCTAATAACACAACAGAAAATGAGTAGAAAAAAATTGAGTACATGAGAAATGGTGAAAAGTGTAAAATAGAAGTGTTTATCTATAAAATTCTCCGCGGTCACTCTCGATTAAGTCTGTAGGGAACGCAGATCTGCGTTCCCTACGTTTTATTTCCAATTAGGGAAGATATCTACGTTCCTACGTTTTATTTCCAATTAGGGAACGCAGATTTGCGTTCCCTACGCTTTGTTTCCAATTCGTTACTACAATTCTCGTAATTTTTTAAATTAATTTTCTCTTATCTAAAAAAGAACTTTCTATAAATAATTTCAAGGAGAATTCTTATTGCATTGGAGTTTTTTTGTCATTTTGAAAGACTATATTTTGTATACCTTATATTAACTGGAAATTCTTCATATGGAATATTTTTTCATTTGATTTCGTCAAGAATCTCTGAAGCATAGGTCATATTATCTGAATAAATTTTTATTTCCTGTAAAGCATTGAAAGATATAATCCTAAATCCATTGTGAGGATCACTTATAAAAATTCAATTAAAAATAAATGTTATAAATCTTGCTCAAAATAATATAATTCTTCTAACAATAGGTATTCAAGACACACTAGCTCAAGGCATAAATCTTGAACCAAGATAAACTTGAGATTTTTTTTCTTTTAAATTTAAAAAATATTCCAAATCTTTTGCATCCATTTGACCATCAGCATCAAAAGTAACAAACCAAGAACTATCAAGATATTTTCAATATTTTCTCACAAATTCAAATAAGGTTTTATTTGCTGATCATCATCATCTATTAATAGAATGTTTTATATAAATTATTATTTTTCAAGACAATTCTTGTTTCTTAGATTTGATAATAAGCTCTGTATTATCAGTAGAACCATCATCCAAAACAATTATTTTAGAATATCCTGCTCCAGAAATCTCGTCAATTATCTCTCAAATTGTTGCTTCTTCGTTATAACTTCTTATAAGAAAAACAAAATCATCTTTTGGGTCTTTATTTTTTCTTTTTAAAACCAATTCTTGAACTGAAAGACTATTAAAAGCGTTTTCTATTGCGGTAAAAGATACAAATTTTGAAAGATTATAAACATCTTTGGTTATTTTATTAAGTATTTCAAAATAAAGGTAGGCAAGAAATACTATAGAAATATATACGATAAGATCAGCTCCTCTAGCTAAACCAAAAAAACTTCAAAATTTATTAAGAAGATTTTGACTAAAAGAAAAAATAATAATAATACTTGTTCCACCAAAAAAAACTAAAAAATGCAAAAGATTAAGCTTTTTCCTAGCAAAAGCATCAATTGAAAATAACAAAAAAACAAAACCAGCAACAATTGATATAAACTGCAAAAGTGTCATATTCTAAGCTAAAACTAAATATACAAACTGAATTATAAGAGTTTTTGAGAAAATGCAAAGAAATTTTATTAGCTTTTTAATCGTAAAATACGTATAATGAAAGACGAGGAATAAAATAATTGTCATTATGTCGTCATTGCGAGGAGGTACGACGTGTCAATCTACTGTAGCTACAAAAGCGGACTTGGATTGCCACATCGCTGTCGCTCCTCGCAATGACGAACAGACACTTTAAACTTTTAACTAATATTTATGCTTGATAATTTTACAGAGGAATATAAAAAAATAATGTTGGATGCTGAAAATTTGGTTAAGAAAAATTGATTTGTGGAAGTTGTGCCACAGGATATTTTTTTTGAAATTACAAAAATCAAAGCTTGACCAATTTATGATATTCTAGCTAATTTTGGTATTAATGAAAAAATTACTCTGGAGGTTTTTACTCAAAAACAATTCGATTATTTTGGTAAAGAAAGGATTGGAGAATATTTTGGAATATCAAAAGAACTCAAAAATCTTATAATTTCTAGTCTAAAACAAGCTTCTTCTTTGAATAAAAAGAAAGTTTGAATAGATGATTTTCTGCTTTGTTCAATAAAAGAAAGACAGGTTCGGATTTATAATTTCTTTGATTTTTTGGGTATCAGTCCAAAAGATTTTGAAACAGCTTTACTTAATTTTAATAAAAAAATGGGGCAATGATGAAATGAAGCTTTGTTTCAACCTTTTAATGACATACTTAACGCGTTAGAAGAAAATATAAATTGAGAATTGGAAAATAATCCTTTTGCCGTAAATAAACCACAGGAATGAAAAAAAGAAAGACAAACTCCTGCTATCGACTTTTTTTGAACTGATCTTACAGAAGAGGCAAAAAAATGAAATATTGATAAAATTATCTGAAGGGATTTAGAAATAGAAAGACTTATTTCAATCCTAAACAGAAAAACTAAAAATAATCCGTGTTTAGTCTGAGAGCCTTGAGTTGGTAAAACTGCAGTTGTAGAAGGACTTGCTCGTAGAATTGCCGAATGAAATGTACCTTTTGCAATGCAAAATAAAAGAATTGTAAGTATAGATCTTGGATGACTTGTGGCTTGAACAAAATACAGATGAGAATTTGAACAAAGAATCAAACAAATTATTGATGAAGCTTCAAGACTTGAAAATGAAATTATACTTTTTATCGATGAAATACACACAATTATTGGTGCTGGATGATGAGAATGAACACTGGACGCTGCAAATATACTCAAACCTGCAATGTGAAGATGAAAAATTTGTGTTATCTGAGCCACAACTTTCAATGAATATCAAAAATATATTGAAAAAGATAGTGCCCTAGAAAGAAGATTCCAAAAAGTAGAAGTAGACGAACCAACTTGAGAAGTAGCTACAGAAATTATTAAATGATTAAAAGAATCTTTTGAAGAATTCCACAATCTTGTCATTGAAGACAGCGCCATTGAAAATGCTGTAAAATTATCAATAAGATACATAACAGACAGAAATCTTCCAGACAAAGCAATTGATATCCTTGATGAAGCTTGTAGTTCAAAAAGTATGAAATATTGATGAAACGAAGAAGAAATCAAAGAAATAAAGTTAGAAAGTGAAAAAATTTCTAAAGACATTGAATCTTTTGTAATTTCTCAACAATATGGAAAAGCCATTGAAGCAAAAGATAAGTTGAGAAAACTTGAGGACAAAATCAAAGAAAAGAAAGCAAAAGTAAAAATACCAAAATCAAAAAGACTTCATATTACAGACACAGATATTCAAAAAATAATCAATCAAATTTCAGGTGTGCCACTCAAAAATCTCAACACAGAAAATCTTGAAAAATTGAGAAATCTTGATAAAAGTCTTGGAAAATATATTATCTGACAAGATGAAGCAATAGGTACTATTGTCTCTTCAATCAAAAGAAATATGGTCTGAATCTCAAGTCAAAAAAGACCAATCTGAAGTTTTTTATTTCTTGGTCCTACTTGAGTTGGTAAAACCGAACTTGTAAAAGTACTCGCAAAAGAATTTTTCTGAGATGAAAAAGCTTTGATAAAACTTGATATGTCAGAATACTCAGAAAGAGCTTCGGCTTCAAAACTTATCTGAACAACGGCTTGATATGTCGGATATGAAGAATGATGAATTCTTACTGAACAGGTAAGAAGAAAGCCATATTCTATCGTACTTTTTGATGAATTGGAAAAATGAACTCCAGAAGTTTTTAATATGCTTCTTCAAATCATGGAAGATTGAAATATTACCGATGGAAAGTGAAGAAAAATAAATTTTAGGAATACAATTGTCATAATGACTTCAAATATCTGATGAGAAGAATTCAACAGTAAAGCCACTCAAATCGGTTTTGATGTATGAGAAAAAGAAGAAGAAAAAATCCTTAGAGATTATGAACAAATCAAGGAAAAAGTACTCAAAAGTCTTGATGAATATTTCGCTCCAGAATTTATTAATAGAATCGATAAAGTTGTTGTATTCAATCCACTAGACAAAAAAGAATTGAAAAAAATTATTGTGCTTCAACTTGAAGAACTCAAAGAGAGATTTGAAAAAATCTGAATCAAAATGGAATATACCGCCGCAGCAATTAGTCTAATGCTCAAAGAAACTTATAATCCAGAATACTGAGCTCGCCCAGTAAGAAGATATATACAAGACAAAATCGAAGAAGAAATTGCAGATTTGATAATCAGTAAAAAAGTAAAAGATAAAGTAAAAATAGATGCTAGTCGTAGTGCTTTGAAAATAAATTAAAAAAATACAATAAATTTGATAATATTCCTTTACAACTATTTTAATATTTAAATTAATTTAAAATGATCAAAAATAATATTATTGCTTTTGTTTTTCACATAGTATTATGTATCTTATTAACGATATCAGGGATGTGATTTTTTAACAACTCATCTGAATCTAACAGTATTTTTGCTACTATATTATTAATAATATTAGCTCCACTTGTTTATCTATTCTTAGGATATTTTTTTACAAAATATAATATATTTAAAACACAAAATACAAAACTTAAAAACCTTATATCAGTAAGTTCTATTTCCGTAATCGGGGTTATGATATGGATATTTTGTTATGCTACTGTCGGATTTGTTCAGGGTGATTCTGGAATGGAATGGATACTTAATATTATTTACGCAACGCCATTTATCACAACTATGAGTATTTTAAGTGATATTAATATTATTAATGTATTTTTAGAAATGTTTTTATTAGCATTTTTGCCATCAATCTTATTGTGGATTGGAATAGAACTCAGTGTTTACAGGAAAGGTAAAAAGGCAATTAATTAAGTACATTTATCCCCTAATTTTAATTTTTATCTAAATTAACTATAATCTTAATTAACCTATATTTTACTAAAATCCCTCCAGAATTTTCTTAAAAAAGGAAATGAAAAAAAGAATATTTCCAAGTTTGCTATAATTTTAATTAGATTAACAAATCTGCCACCTGTTCTCTTATTGCAAAATTCAAGTCATAAAATCAGGGCTATTTTTTAGTTTTTCTTCTTGAATTTTTTTATAGTCTAAAATAAATTCTTTGAGAGAACTATAACCGGGATCAGATTTTATTTTAGGTCATTTTATATATTTTTTTTGGTTTAAGGATTTTACTATGTAGAATAGTTTTACATAATAAGATTTAAGTACCTCATTATCAAGTTTTTGTAATTCACTTTTTAAATAATTTCTATTCTCAAGTTAAATCCTTTACGCTACCATTTACTCATGTAATAAGAGTTGTAACATTTTCTTTTCATGGAATTGGTTCTGAATATTTTTCTATGTCTATAATAATTCATTTGTAGGCAAATTCATTTATTTCTTCAGTTGTTTTATTATATCAATGCATTATGAGATAAAATTTTCAATTATATTCAAAGTATCACTCACATTCTGGAAATTGTCTTCATTCTTCTAATTCTTTAGCAAAATATCAATCTTTAATAAAACTTTGTCAAAATAGAAGTCTGTCTTTTTCTCTTTTTTGTTCATCAGTATATTCTATAACTAGAGTATTTCATAAATCTATAATATTTCTGTGCTCATCAAATTTTATAAACTTTGGTTTTTGGTTTACAAGATTAAGTTTTCATTCTAAAATTAATTTTACATCAGAAAGAAATATTCCCAATAAAGATGTTTCTTTGAAAATTATTCATCTCACTTCTATGTCAATTTTTGTAGTATCTCAAAGTTCTCTTATATACATATTTTATAAATTATTTTTAATTTTACTCTTTAATATATATTTTCCCGAAATCTATTATATAGATATTTCAATTTTTGTCTACCATAATATTTCCTGGATGCAAATCTCAATGAGATAATCATTGATTTCTTAAATAGTCCAAAGCACCTCCCAACGGAGTTTTTCAGGTGTTTCAAAAAGTTCAATATTTTTCAGTATTTCTCATCAAATCAACCATGGTATCCACTGAATAATCTTCAATCATCATTTGTATTTGAGTTTCTTTTATTCAATATTTATTAGTAAGTAGATTTTTTATTTCATTATCATTCAAGCCCTTTAAATAATTTATGTCTTCTGATTTTAAAACTGCTGAATATTTGTCTAAAAGTGTTTCTCAATATAGACTATGCCCCTCCACTCTTTCCATTAAAAAATAGTTTTCTCAATTTCATTTTTTCATAGAAGGTATTCTAATTTTATCACTTACTAGTCAATTTTCTCTTCAATTTTGCAATGTTTCATAAAATTTTTGCTGACTTATAAACTCTTGTAAAACACTATCCACTTTTCATGGTTTGGCAATTTTTACAACTTTTCAATCCTCATTTTTAAGTCTTAATATTATTGCATTATTTCACTCTCACAGTATATCATTTTCTCTAATATCTCACAAAAATTCTCTATAATTCTCCAAAAATTTATATTTAGGAACTTCATAAAGAGATTTTCAAAGAGATAAAACTGGACTACCTAAATTTGGTTTTATAGATTCTTCCGCAAACCTCTGCAAATCAATCTCAAAGTTCTTTTCCATTCATTCTCTCACTCAAATCTTCACTCAATCTTTCAATCAAACCTCCAAAGCTTCTTTTCAGATTTTCAGTCAAGCTCAAGTTCAAGTAGTAATTATTCAGAGTTCTCATAAAGCTACTCAAGTCTTATATGGTTCTCAACTTCCGAGATCCATTATAGTTTTTCAGAGTGATTTAGCAATTTCTTTTAATCATTCATAACTAAATATTTGTTTAGCCAAATCTAGAAGGATTGACGGATCCTTAATAACTTCTTTTGCAAGTTCTATGTTATTGATAATTGCAGAGTCTATTATTCATTTAGTGAATTGTCATAAAAAATTATTGTTTTCTAGATTAGCATCTATATGACAAGCACTATAAATAGCTTCTCTTATTTTAGATTCATCTAGATTATTTGCTACATTTAGATCATTTTTTACATTTAGATCATTAGTTATTACATTACTTGTTACATTACCTGTTATATTACTTATCTTTACATTATTTGCTACATTTCCCCCATTATTTACTACATCATTTTTGAGTTTTGATAGGCTTGTTTGAGATTGAGAGATTATTTCATTTCTTGAGTTTTGATAGTTTGTTTCTAGAGCTGTTTCTTCATTTTTAAAAGTAGCTAATACTCCAT
This sequence comes from Candidatus Altimarinota bacterium, assembly GCA_028691375.1. Classification (GTDB taxonomy): domain Bacteria; phylum Patescibacteriota; class Gracilibacteria; order BD1-5; family UBA2023; genus STD2-258. The sequence goes on from JAQUZJ010000024.1 coordinate 14,404, forward strand.
TTATTGCATTGTCTATTTCTGCTTGATATTTGTAATCAGAGGAAGGTAGATTTTTAAGAAATTTTGTTCAGTTATTGATAGTTTTGGAAAGTAAATCAGATCAGTTTAAAACTGATTTTGATTCTATACCAGAATTTTCTAATCGAGACATTATATATCATTCTGAACCAAATGTTTCTGGCATTTTGAAAGGGTTTAGGTTTTATTTTTGTTTTTTTTGTTTTGTAGTTTATGTAAGCAGGATAGTACAATTTGAAGGAAAAGTCAAGGCAAGAGACTAAATAATCCTAAAAATTCAACACATCCCAAAAATCCGAGAACGAGAATTAAATTTTCCCTACACAAAAACAAAACCAATTAAATTTGACAATCAACATAAAAAGCATACTCTCTCATAGAGATATTAAACTATCCTTATATATATGCATATGATTTATATAAAAACAAGCAACAAGCAACAACAGAAAGAAATGACAAATACTCTGATTTCTTGAAGAAATAGCAGGTGCTACTCAACACACTCTAGACTCTAACCTAATACAAAGTGTATATGCTCTAGATTATTCAAATAGATATCCATACACCAAATGAGACTATGTATGAATATTACTAGACAACACAAATAGTCCATTAGTATGACATTCTTGAA
>JAQUZJ010000086.1 GCA_028691375.1 Candidatus Altimarinota bacterium
ATCATCAAGAAACTTTTATATCTCAAGATACATTTATAAGTAAAAGTACTCATAACCTTTGAATAACTGCAACCTGTCATCCGCCTGCTCATCCAGCAGCAAAAAATATAGCTCAGTAATGTCATCCTGGTTCTCATTTGGGTGGAACTGTAACAGTGATTTTTATTTCTCTTGTTTCTCATTTTGCAAGTGTAAGATTGTCTCATTCTATTTTTATCCAATTTGACAAACTATACTCATCATTTGTCTGATCTTGAGGTTTGATAAACTTTGGCGTTCAAGTATCATCAGAAGAAGTAAAATCCTCTTTTGAAGTATAAAGGGTAACAGCGGTTTCTTCATTGTTTGTAACTTTTACAGTAACATCCTTTGTTTCTCAAGGATTTACAGCTAACTCATACTTAAGCGGTGAAATTGATATTCACGTAGCATAAGACACTTGGCTAAACAAAATAAAAGAGATAGCCAAGACCAAAACTAAATATAATTTACGAATCATATAAAAAATGATAAATTTCTAATTACAATTTCCAATTATATGAAAAAAAGTAAATAAGCAAGATTTTTGTTGAAAGAATAAAAGGTTTGTCATTGCGAAGTTTTTTGTAGAAAAACTGTGGCAATCCAAATCCGCTTTTGTGGCTACAGTAGATTACTATATACCGCAATGAATGGTAATCTACGTGGCTTAAGGTTCATGGATTGCTTCGTGCCTCGCAATGACGAGTATCTTTTCTTCTCTTGCTATTAATCTATTAAATTCTCTTACTCTTTTATTCTCTCAATCTTTTTGGTCTTTAAACTACTGCATACTCCACTTTATCTCCTATTTCTAATTCTTTCTTTTTTGTCTTAATATTTTCTGGTTTTACTTTATCCATTTCATCAATTTCTGGTGCCCTAAGTTCCCTTCTAACTAGAATTTTTTTACTTTCGGCTCAAGTAACATATCCAGTGAAAGTTTTTCACTTGTCTTGTTTTGCTTTTTTAGCATAAATTGCATTGATAATTTTATCAAGTTCTTGGATTCTAGAAATTGCAACTTCGTGAGAAATTTTGTCTTCCAGTTTTGAACTTGTCGCAAGTGGTTCGTCGTGATATTCAAAAAGTGCTACACTATCAAATTCGTATTTTGTGATAAAATCTTTGAGTTCTACAAAATCAGCTTCTGTTTCACCTGGAAATCATACTATAAAACTTGTCCTAATATGGCTTTCTGGAAAAGTAGTTTTAATCGAATCAAGCATATTAAAAATATGTTGTTTATCATAAAATCTTGCCATTTTTTTGAGAATATTTTCAGAAATATGTTGAAAAGGAATGTCAAAATATGGAATAAATTTTTTGAATTTTTTGAGTTTTTCAATATTTGATAAAGTCAAATTGTCAGGATACATATAAAGAAGTCTAAATTTAAAATCTCATTTTAAGTTTTCTATTTTTTCAAGTAATTCCATAAGTTTTGGCTCTTTGTAAAGATCGGTACCATATCTTGTGGTGTCTTGTGCAATAATAATAATTTCAGAAATCCCATTTTCAATCATAAGCTTTACTTCGTTTAAAATATCTTCCATTTGTCTAGAAGTTTGGCTTCATCTGATCTGTGGAATAATACAAAAAGTACATTTGTTGTCACATCATTCAGCAATCTTGAGATATTCATAGCCAAATGGTGCATTGAAATAAGCTCTTGTTTCATCTCATTTCCAGATAAAAGCTTTTTTGCTTTTTTGAATTTTGTCTTTCAAATCCTTTTTTTCTTTATTAAAAATAATGGAGGAAATTTCTGGAAAATCTTTGAAATTTATAGTTTGGTATTCTTTTATTTTGGATAAAAAATCATCATCTTTTACTTCGAGATAACATCAAATGATAATAAGTTTTTTGCCCAAACCATCATAATATTTGATAGTTTGCTCAGCTTCCTTACGAGAAGTCGACAAAAAACCGCAAGTGTTAATAATTACATATTCAACACTCGAATCTTCTGGTTCTTCATAATATTCGATTTTGTAAGTATTTGAAAGCTTAAGAATTTCTCAAATCACAAATTCTAGGTCAACCATATTTTTGTTACAACCAAGATTGACAGCGGAAAAACGAAATTTTTTCATTTTGTTAATTGGGTTAGGTTTTAAATATTTATAGGATTATTTTTATCAAATTCCCATTGCAATGGGTTGTTTATAATATATTCTCTCATTTTGTTTAATTGTTCTTCGTTTTTAATTATTGTATCATGAAAAGATTTTTGCCAAGAAAATGTGAGGTTATCAAATTCATTTCTTATTTCTTTTGTCACGCCAATTTTAAATCATTTTATTACATTAGATAAATTGGCATTTTGTCTCCGTAGGGAACGAATATTTTCGTTCCTGTTTTCTGAAGAATAAATATTTTCCTTGTCTTCATTGTTTTGGGAACGAATATTTTCGTTCCCTACAATGTTTTCATTGTGAATAAAATTCAAAATAATTATTCAATGTATATGATTGGGCATTATTATAAATTCATCAATTCCAACATTACCATGATGTTTAATAATTTCATTCCAACATTTTAAAGCAATCTTTCAAAATTCATTCAAAACCATTTCTCAATCAATAATTTTACCAAAATGATTCTCTCTGTTTTGTGTACAAATTGTAATAAAATAATATCCATTTTGAGAATAATCAAAATCTTTTAATCTTAAATTTTTTCTATGAGGTCAATTATACATTTTCAATTTTAATAAATAATTTATCGCTTTTCGTAGGGAACGAATATTTTCGTTCCTGTTTTCTTCCTATATGGAACGAATATTTTCGTTCCTGTTTTCTGAAAAATAAACATTTTCCTTGTCTTCATCGTTTTGGGAACGAAAATATTCGTTCCCTACGTTTTTATTCTACGACGAACAATATTTGTTCCCTACGTTTTTATTCTACGACGAACAATATTTGTTCCCTACGTTTTTATTCTACGACGAACAATATTTGTTCCCTATAGGTTTTTAAAATTTCATTTTAAAAAATTACCACACAAATTTAACAAAAAATTTTAATTTTCCAAAAAAATAATTAAAATCACTAGTACTTAACAAATAACTTAAAAAATATGAACGAAGGAAATTCTGGTGTAATAATTACTGGATGAGCAAACTTTGAAAAAGACATTAGTTCTTGAATAAGTCTTGTTGATTTTTGGGCAGAATGGTGCGGTCCTTGTAAGATGATGTTACCAGTTTTA
>JAQUZJ010000087.1 GCA_028691375.1 Candidatus Altimarinota bacterium
CCCAGTATATTTTATTCAAGCCATATTTATTATTTTTTTAAGTAATATATTTTAGTATATTTATTTTTTTACACTAAAAAAGTAGAATAGTCTTTTTTTTCTATTCTACTTTTAGGGGCTCATATCACTATTAAGGTCTTTTTTTAATACTTTTTTGACAAATTATTTTTTTATGTTTTAATACAGTAGTAATTTATTATTTAATATTAGAAATATGAGCCTAGAAACATGATTATCTTCTGATTTACTAAAAAAATTATATCAAGTACAAATTACTCCCATGTTTGCAAATGTGCAAGAAATAATAAACAAAAATCACAGCTTTGCATTTAGATGAGATGTGACAAATATAATAAAAGAAATTATTGATGCGGATAAAAATATTCATTAGACGAATATTGTTCTTCTTTTTTTATTTGTTCCAAAAAATCTATAGCAAAATCCATGGTTACTTTGGGCTCTCATAAATCTCTAAATTCAAATCAATTTTTTCAATTGAATTTTTTTACTATATACATCAAAATATCAGCAATTTTAAACAAACCACAATCTAATTTAGAAGATTGTCACATACTTTGTAGATCTCCTTCACCAGCTTTTTTAAAACCGTCGAGAGAAAACTGGAGTTCATTTTTATCAAGAGTTCATTTAACAACTCATATGCTTACTGTCACAGGCTTTTTAAGTCACAGCAAAATACTTCTTTCCTCTAATTGTTCTTGTATATATTTAATAATTTTTTTAAATTCGCTAACTGTTGTTCAAATAAAAAATTCTTCTCATCAATATCTTCAAAGAATTATTTCATCTTCGGAACAAATTTTTTTATCATTTTCTAGTTTTGGTATTTCTCTCATTATGGCCCCTATAAGAGCTAATACTTCGTCTCATTTATTATGACCATATTCATCGTTTACTTTTTTAAAATCATCTATATCAAACATCATCATTGTCATTTTATTTGTTCATTGGTTTTCGCACAACTCTAATAAAGCATTAAAAAAGGCAAATTTTCTCAATAATAAAGTTAATTCATCAATTTTTTTAGATGTTTCCAAAGAATGGATATAGGCATCCCTTTGATAAATATTTTTCTTTAAAATAGAATTTTGTAAATTTAAAAATACCATTCCTATTGAAGTCATTATTAGGTGCATATTCCCGCTTATTTCTCTAAAAAATTTACCTTCTCAAAATGGTTCTTTATTTAAAGAAAAATATCCTATGGATTCTTTATTTATATCTATAGGATAATATGCCCTATCTTGTTTTTCAGAAAAATTTTCAAAAAAATCTACACATCATGGAATTTCTTCTTCTTTAAATTGTCTGAACAAAAGAGCTAAAAAAAACTGTCATGGCGTATTAATATTTTCATCGGACTTAATGATTTTTCCAGGATAATTAAAATGAAACCTTAAATCTCTTAGTTTTGCACGTCTAGGTAAATCTTCTAATATAGAGTATATACTGGTTATATTTTCTATTTCTGTAAATTCTCTAGCTAATTTTATTGATAATTTAGCTGATAACAGAGCCCATTTATCATAAAAATTATTATTATCAACTAATTCTTTGATAATCTTTTTCCTAGTTTCAATAGTATTTATAATTCAATTAGAACTACAATAATTTCTAATCATTGCTGTTATGTCACAAATAAGACGTGCCGAATTATCGGGCTCAATTTGTTCATTTATTTGTAATTCATCTTCAGACAATTCTAAAACAGCTTCCCTCGCCCCCATATTTGTACAATTAAAAATAAAAGTTATTTGGAAATATCTTTGACTTATTCGATATTTTAACTAAAAATTAGTTTTTGCAACTTTTTTTTCTATTATGTTCCATTTTTAAAAAGGGATGATAAAAATTTTTAAAACATAAAATGTTGCATTTAAAAAAATAATATGTTAGCATTAGCAGTGTGCATATAATAAAATTATATATGATTATATAAAAAAATATAATATGAAAAAACAAAAAACAAAAATGTTTTCCCTGCTATTATTGTCTCTATTTGCAATAAACTCTTTTATTGCAAATATTTTTGTTTGTTATAAAGATAGTTACCTTACATTAAATAATGATAATTATAAGGTATATTTTTCAGAAAAAAATAGCAATTTTATCAAAAAAACCTATGTTTTTAATCCTTTAACATCAAAGGAATTAAAAATCACTATAAATTGATTAAAAACTAAAGAAAGTGATTTGGATTTCAAATTAAATTATAAACAAGTTGTGAGTTATACTTTTACATCGGATTCAGAAAATAATAAATCTATAAAAAAATCAAGCAATAATGCTGAGAAGGTCAAAAAAGAATTAGCTATTTTTTCAAAAAAAGATAATTTAAATTGAAAAAGGGATAATTTAAAAGATATTTTTATTTATCAAAAAGACATCTTTTTGACTGAATCCATAAAAAAAGAGTGAATTAAATTTGATAAATTTAATTCAAGAGCACCGCCCATTTTATTTATTTCTTAGTTTTTTTGTATGCAAGAAAAAAGAAATTCTACATATATTAATATTATAAAAAAGTTTACATCACTAATGCTGATTATTGGTGTGTTTTTTAGTAATATTAATATATCACTTCTACTAGATAATATAGCCTATGCAGCACCAAATCCAGCTTGAAAAATAAGTCCTCACAGAGCAGTTACACTAAATGCAAATAAAATCAGTAAAACTTATCCTTCTTATATAATAACATCATCTTGAAACTCTTCAGAAGCAATTAAACTTTTCAATCCTTATGGAGCAGACATTGCAAATCTAGATTTGGACATATCAACAACTACACCAAATTCTTATTTTTCTAGTGGATGAGAATGGTCTACATGATCATTATCTTTTTCAGGATTCAATATAGAAACAAATAGTTTTTATTTTAAAAATACTAATACCGCTTCCGGAGATATTAATATTAATTATTCCTTAACAGAAAGCTGAAATACTTTTACTTATACCTGAACAATAATTTTGCCTTTTGATACTTTCAACCCCAAAGAAAATTGAAATTATTATTCTGATTTTTGAGTCAATTCCCTACAAATGAAGTGAACAAAAATATCTTGAATGACAACTCCAATAATAGTAAATCCTTCTTTAACTAAAAATATAGTTATTACTTCTACTCCTCAAACAATAACTGAATGAAAACCTTCAGGTATGTATAGCATACAACTACAAAATCAATCTTGAACATTAT
>JAQUZJ010000025.1 GCA_028691375.1 Candidatus Altimarinota bacterium
AGATCTAGTCTTCACAATGCTTTTTCTCTACTTTGAGACCATCAAGCCCTACTTCAAGCCCTAAATCTGTTTATAAGTTCCTTTTCTTTTTCTATAAAAAGTTGTTGTTCTTCAAATTTTTTTTCTTGGTTTTCAAATTTTTTCTTCTTTTCAGCTATAAATTGGGAATAATTGCAGTTATAAAAATTAAAATCATGATTTCATAAAAGTTCATAAGTTTTTGGACAAGTTTGGTTCAAAAATTCTCTGTCATGAGAAATTATAATAAAACCATTTTTCCAATCGCTATTAAGGTATTCTTCAAGCCATTCTACACTTTCTAAATCTATAAAATTAGTTGGTTCATCAAGTACGAGAAAATCGGGTTTGTGCAAAAGTACTTTCGCTAGAGCAATTTTTGTCCTTTGTCATCAGCTTACCTCAGTAATTCTTGAATCAAGTAATTCAAAAATGCCAAGTCAAGTTGCAACTTCGTGAATTAGTCAATCATATGTATATCATCAGATTTGTGTGAAATAATCGATTTTTTCGGAATATTGATTGAGAGTTATTTCATCATTTGATCAATTTTTGATTTTTTTCTCTAGTTCATCAATTTCTTGTTCGGTTTTTATAATTTCTGGAAACGCTTCTTTGAGTTCTGTTTTTACTTTTTTTTCTGGATTATCTACATTGATTTGTGATAAATATCAAATTTTTAGACTTCAAATATTTGTGATTTGACCAAAAAAATCCTTGTTTTCTCATATAATTATTTTAACCAAGGTTGTTTTTCAGACTCAGTTTGCTCAAACCAGAGCAATTCTATCGGTCTTATTTATGATAAAATTTATATCTTTCAATATCATATTCCCAGAAACTTCGTATTTCTCAATTTCGACTTTAATGTGTTGCATTGATTAGTTAAGAGAATAATGGTAAAATCAGTTAATAGAAATTAGAACTTAATAAAAGACAAATACATACATAAAGCGGACTTTAGATTGCCACATCACTATCGTTTTTCGCAATGACGGACATCTTTATTTTCAGTTTTTTATTTTTATAAATCGTTTTTCCGATTAGTAAGAATTGTTTCGAGTTTTACGGTATATGGTTCGGTTTTTCATATATCTGACCATTGTACTATACTTTCCACTTTAATTTTTTGGCTTGTTCAAGTGACAGGGGTAATATTTATTTGTCTTGTAAAAAGTGTCCTACAATTTGTACTTAAAAAACTGTCACAAAGAGGTGGCAATGGAATTAATGTTCATGTTTGATAAGTTAATCAATTGCCATCAATATAAACCGTAAATTTATTTCTATAAGTTCAAGATGAATAATTTTCTCAATTTGCCAATGTTCAACTTAAATACCATTTAAATCAGTCATTAATAAGCGTATAAGAACCACTATAAAAATTTCAAAAACTACTATTTCAAATACAGGTAGCATCATAATCTTTTGTATTCCAACAATTTGTATAATCACTACTAAGTTTTATCCAATTTGTATCTCTTATATTTTGGACAGCCTCTATTCATTCCCTTGCTATATTTATTGCTTTTATTTTATTTTCTGTTCCAACTTCCAATTTATTTCATGCGTTTATTATTCAGTAAGTTCAGATTATTCATGAAGTCAATATAACCAATACACAAACTATTTCAATTATGGACATTCATTTATTATTTTTTTTCATAAAAGAAATTTTTAAAAAATATTTTATCTAGAACTTCAACTTTGTGTTTTTTCATCTGATTGTTGCTTATCTTCTCTTACTATAATAACCATTTGAGTATAAAGTAGTTCGTCATTTTCTCAGAAAAATTTTACTTCGTAATTATTAATACCATCTTTCATAGTACCTCAATTTTTGTTGGCAAAATAATACCAGGAAGTTCATCATACACTAAATTTTGTAAGTTTATAATCATTTACAGTAATATACTTTACTGCTCAAGCTTTAGATATTTTTCATTCAATTTTTACAAAATCTTCGGAGGTTTTATATGGATTTTCTCAAGGAGTTGTCATACTAAAATCTTTGCTTGAAATTGGATAATTTGTAACTTTTGGAGTTATTTCTTTATCATCCTGTTTACTATTTGATGAATAAATTGTTAGTACTCATTTTGAAATTAATAAACTGTCTTTATCATAAGTTTTGTAGACAAGATTATTCACAGAGGAAGCCAATTTAAATCATTTTAAAGAAAAAGTTTTAACTTCTTTGTTTAATAAAGCTTCCTTGTCATTTATTGTTACTTTTTCGATTCTTGAGCTCACTATTTTACCTTCTATATCAATAAGGTTTGTATTCACTGTTTGTTCATCTTCTGGATATGTAATAAGAATTGATTTTTTTAGTCAATCTGAGCTTAAAGATCAAGTTCATCAGCTTCATGATAATGTTTCTCAAGATCATGTTGCAGAATTAGATTTTAAATAATAGTCTCAATTATGTTTGATATAAAAATCATTATTTCACCTCAAATCATCATTGATTGGAGAAATTTTTGATTCTACGTTTACATCTTTATCAAAATTAGTAAGTTCTAATTGTTGTCCTACTCAAACTTTGATGTTTTTATTATTTATTAAAAGATTAGCTTCTCATTTTAATACATAAATACTATTTCAAACAACAGTTCTGTATAACATTACAACTGATTGTTTTGGAATTTGTACTTCAAAAAGATTTAATTTGAATCTATATGCTATATCTTTTGTTTCTATAAAAGTTTCTCAATTTATAAGTTCAAATACAGAATTTTCTGCATCATCTCATTTGTAAGCTAATTCTCAATTTTTATTTAGATAAATTACAGAAGATGTATTTTCTTTATTTATTGTAACTTCTCAGGATTCTACTCTTATTTCTTTGTCAGTAGAATAAAATTTAGTAGCTCATTCAATTTGTTTTTTTATTTCTCACAAATAAATGTAAGCTTCTGCTTTTTCTGCTGGGGTAACTAGCATCGAGCTTCATGTGCTAGTACTTTTTCCAACATTTCAAGATGATATTATCATTTTGATTATTAGAATAAAAATGATGGCTATAATAGCTATAGGAGCTATATATTTTTTATAATTTTGAGATTTAGTTCATCTTTGTTGTCTTAACATATTGATAATTATTTAAATATTAAAATCTAAGTTTTAAATATACAATTAATCTTTAGTTTTGGATTTTTTCAAAAACCGAGGAAGATTTTAAACTTAAAATCTTCTTTTCAACTATATTTATTTTTTTAAAGTTATCAAGAAAAAATGAGCTTTAAAGCTCATTTTATACTTTTGGAATTACTGCTTCAATTGCGGCATAAGTGGCCTCTTTTCATTTTGGGATTCTTACTGTTATGCTATCTCAGATTTCACATTTGAAATAAGTAATTGCAGCAAGTAGAACATTGTAAGCCTGTCAGTCAACTAAAACTTGGAATCTCTCTTTATTTTTAGCGATAATTCCAACTTTGCTTTCAAATTCGATTTCTTCTATTATTTTGTATAATATTTTTCAGTCTGGTTTGATAATTGCCTTAAGTTTACTTCATTGAACAAGATGAGATTTGGATGCATAATTTTGAGGAACAGGGTAGATATTTTTATCTGATCAAAGCATTGCTTCTCAAGTAAAAACTCATTCAACTACTTTATCTTCTCAGTCATTATAAGAATAAAGACTATCAACACTACTCAGTATTTCTAAGTCTTTTTTGTCTTCTGGTCATGTCATTGTAGCAAGTATTTTCTTTGCTGAATTTACTGCTTTTTCTGCAGAAATTAGAAGATCTTTTATAGCACGTAGCTTTTTTTCATCTGTCATATTTGTTTTTCTTTATTTAAGTGATATTTGTTTTGGATTTAAAATCCAAAGCCATTATACTTTTTTACTGTATTTTTACAAAAAATCAATTCTTTACTTTTTTAAAAAATATTTTTTAAAAACTAAAAATCAAATTCATATAACAAGCCATCAATTTATCTCAGAAAAATAAAGATAACCATAATCAAATTCATAAATAAGGTCAAAAAGGAATCTGGCTATCATTTTTATTATTAATTTTTCTAAGAATTAAAGTCATTATTCATACAATACTTCATATTATATAGCCTAAAAATAGTCATATCAATCCCAATTTTATTCAACCTACTAATCACATAAAAATAGCTATCATTAAATCTCAAAATCATATCCAATATTGAGGTCAGTCCTCTTCATTATCATATTCTTCTGTGGTTTTATTTTTTACAAAAAAATCTCTGATAACTTCATAAAAAAATGTGAAATAAAGTACTATTAACCATTTTAGTAATCACTCTTTTTTTGTTTGTATAGCAAAAATTCAACCAGGAATTATTATTTGTAAATAGAAAAAAGTATAAATTATTAAACTACAAACTATTCAATTTATTATGGGAATGCTTAAATAACCATTAAATCATTTTATGCCAATGAAAAAGTTGGAACTTAAAAATGTGTCTGAAAGCAGTATTATAAAAGCAATAAAAATCCCAGGTATCATTATTTCATCAGGAATTTCTGTATATAAAATATCATAAAAAATAAAAATTATAGTTACAAATCAAAGAATTAAAAGAACGATTAATTTTAGAATTTCCAGTCAATTTCAATCAACAAGAACTTGAAAATCTAACAGAAACATTCAAATAGCCGAAAACATTATTCATGTACAAATTTCAAGAATTGGGTAAATAACTCATATTTTATTTTTACAATTTTTGCATTTTCATCCTAGAAATATCCATGAAAAAATGGGAACAAGTTCTAAAAATCAAAGTTGATTATTACAATTTGGACAACAACTTCTACCATTTATTATTCCAGGTTTTTTTTCATGTATTCTAAAAATTAGAACTGATGCAAAACTTCAAAAAATGTTTCACAATATAAACAATATGAGATAAAATGAGTTTTGCATTTTAATTTAAAATTAGTTTTAAGTTTTGTTCATTATAATCTTCTAGTTCTTCTTGAATTTTTTCTATTCAGTTTATATTAATAATTTTTTCCAAATCAAGTAAGTCTATAGCATTATAGATTTTTATAAAATTGTCACTAAAACCCAATACTTTAGGATCCTGATAAAATCATAATTTTTTTATAATTTTTAGTTTAAAAATTTCTATTGCAACAGGATTTTTATTAATATCACAAAAATAGTTCAACATTTTTTCATAATCTTTAAACAGAAAATCTTTTTCTATTCATTCTGGTAAAGTATCATTCAAAAATTTCAGTAGATTGAGAATATTTTCTATTCAAATATAAGATAGGGAAGTGTATAAAATACCTCTTTTTAACTTGTAATTATTACTTCTATTTGTTCAATTTTTCCTGTTAATTATAAGATTTAGAGTACTTCAAATATCTATTGGAGATCTTTTTATTTCATCTATCCAAACTGAAACTTTTCCATAATCTTCACTAAAAACAGTGAAAACTATTTGCTTTTCATTGATTTTATTTTTTTTGAGAATTATTCAATTTGTGTTGAACATGAGGAATGGCTAATAGTTAAGAATTGGAAAATTAAAAAACAAAATTGTCATTCTAATTTTTTGTATTTTTTGTCTAAATTTTTGATTTTTTCCTATCTTGTGATTACTTTTCCATTTGAGACTTCGAAGTTGATTTTGTAGATAGCAGAATTATCTCAAATATATATTGTTCAATCTTTTGGAACATAAATAGAATTTATCCTTGTGTTTGAAGGTTCAATTTGTCATACATATCTAATAGATTTTACATCCTTAAAAGCTCTTGAGTCTGGCTCGAATATCCAAATTTTATTGTTTAGTAGAATATATAAATAATTTAGGTTAATATTTCATATTAGCTCGGTTTTTGAATTATCAATCACAGTATAATTATCGGGTAGTCAGTTTATAATTATAGATCTTTTTTCTGGTTTTACTCAAAGTATTATTTTGTCTAGAGTTAAATCATCTTTTAATGTATAGATTCATCAATCTATATAAATATCAATTATTTTTTGTTTAAAATCTTTTGAATCCCAAAATTCAGCTTTGTTTGTAAATCAATTTACAAGAGGTTTGTGTTTATAAATCTGTTTTCAATCAGTGGCCAACGTATAAAGATTTCAGTTGAAATTTCTTATTTTCAATGCTGGTTCCCAAGTTTTTTGTCATTCAACAGTTTCATATTTGAAATTACCTTTGTAAAAAGAAAGAATTCTATTAGACTTTGTAAGGATAAAAATGTATCAATCTCCATTTATGGTTGCGCTAACAGTTTCTTCTCAATCTGAATATTTATATTCTTTTGGATCAACTCACTCTACAAATGGTCAAATAATGCTTTCTTTTCATATAAAATATAGATTTCTTGTGTTTTCAAAAATTCAGTTCAGATTAAAATTAGTATTTTTAAAAGAATATTGTTTGTGTTCTTGTTTTAGTTCAATTGATTCTATTCAATTAACCTGTTTTTTTAATGTAGAAATATCACCTAGCATCTTATTTATATCTGTTAGAAAAAATTGTTTGTCTCTAACTTCAAAGATAATATCTTCCGCTTTTTTGATATTTTTATCAAAAGCTTCTTTATTTCAAACATCTCATTTTGTTGATTCTATGATCTGCTTGGCTTCTATTAATTTATTTTTATAGACCTCAGGAACATCTCATCATTGTCAATTTTTAAATATTATTCCAGATATTATAAGATATAACAATAGTATAGAAACTAATATTCATGAAGTAAACAATCCAACTCTTAGTTTTTTATTTTTTCTTGTAATTTCTAAAATTTTTTCAATTTGAATTTTAAATATTCATTTTAATTTCACTATTTTTTCATTTTCCTTTAAATTTTCAACTATTTTTTTTGTTTTTTCTGATTCTATCATATTCTTAACATATCAAATGTATTTTGAATATTTTTCAAATTTTGTTTCTTTGATTTGACTTGTTGCACCTGATTCTAGCACAACAATATCAAAACTTTTATCAGAAATATCTCTTATTAAAAAATTATTAATAGTTTCTAATTTCTCTGTATTTTTGGATAAATTTGATATTTCAATAAGATCATCTTTTGTAAGATAACTTAAAAGGTCAACGTTAGAAAGAAAAATCTGATTTTTACTAGCTAATTCTCAACTCAAAACATAAGAAAATTCTATTCATTCTTGTTTTGCTCATTCTGTGATATTTTCTATTTTATCTCATTTAACCAAGTAGCTTTGATAACTTCAAAGCGCAGAAAAATACAACTTATCATTTTCTATTATTCATAAAAATATGTTAAGCTTGTTTAAGTCAAATTCTCCAGAGACTTTTAATAATTCCTTATTAATTTGCTTTAAAATAACAGAAAAAGAATTGTAGATTGTATCATTTTTTCAAATGAAAGTTAGGATGGTGTCTACAATTTTATTTTCCAAGATATTAAGAATTCACTTGTCTGAAAAATTTATTTGTATTAAAGCTTCTAGTGAAGGTCATATAGAAATCTTTCTTGTACTAACAAAATAAGATAAAGATCCTTCTTCTTGATTTTTCTTTATTTCTAGGTTTAGCATTAGGAAAAAATTATAAATTTAAACTAAAATTGTTTAAATTGTCATCGTTTTTATTACAATTCATCAATCATACTGAGAATATCATCAGAATTTTGTTTATCTTGAGATTCAGCTTCTTGTACTTTATTTTTGGCTTGTTTTGTCTGGAATTCTTGCCACTCAATAAGATGTTTGTCATTAAGATTTTTAATCTCTTCTTGGTATTTTTTCTCCAGTTCTTCCAATTTCTTTCTTTCTGTATCCAATATGTCAAAAAGTCTATCAACTTGTTCATCAGTCATAGAAGGTAAAATATCAAACCAATATTGTTTTTCATTATTATCCATGGATTCAGTATTGATAACCAATTTTATCAACTCTTTATACTGAGCCAATATGGCATCTTGTATATTAAAACTATATCAATCCTTTTGAATTTGTCCCATATTTTTTATTTTATAGAATATAAAAAGATATTTAAAAACTCTTTTTGTTCCGTAACATTATACAAGTATTTTTAAATTATCAAGTTTTTTGGTGTAAAAATGGAGAATAAATTTGATATGTCCTTTTAAAGTTAATAATTTATTTCTTTTTAGAACTTTTATTATGGTATTTTAGCTCTAAATAAACACCAAAACTAGAATTTATAAAATTAAAAACTTGAATTTTTGAAAACTTGATTAAACTGTCTCTGTTTTATAATTTTTAAATTATATGAAAAAGATAATTTTAAACTTACTTTCCAAATTAGCAAAGAGTGTTATTGATAAGCATAAACCAATGATTATCTGAATTACTTGATCAATTGGAAAAACGACAACAACAAGATTTGTATCAGATTTTTTGAAAAATATTTACTGAAATGAAGTTTATTATTCGCTTAATTACTACAATTGAGAGTTTTGAATACCTCTTACAATACTTCTAACAAGAGATTCTCCATGAAAAAATTTAATAGGTTGGGCAAAAGTTTTGTTTAAATGATTTCTTCTAATTTTAAAAAAAGATTATCCAAAATATCTAGTACTTGAATATGGGATTGATACACCCTGAGAAATGGATTTTCTCCTCAACATTGCAAAACCTAATTATGGAATAATTCTAAATATTTTTCCTAGTAATATAGAAAGATTTTGAAATTTTGAATCTTATAAACAAGAAAAGCTGAAATTTGTCAAAGCTTCAAAAAATATCATATTTAATTTGGATAATTTAGAAGAACTCAAAGATCTTGGAAAAAATATGATGTATTATGGCAAGAATGAGGATTCATCTATCTATGCAACTGATATAAAAACTGAATTAGAAAAAATAAGTTTTACACTAAATTATAGAGAAGAAAAAGTTCATCTTGAATATAATATGCTTGGGGATCACCAAGTTTACAATATTATGCCAGTTTTTGCACTTTGAATATTTCTCGGAATTGAGCTAGAAACTATCAAAGATGCTCTTTCTTGAGTAAGCTTACCAAAATGAAGATGAAATATTTTAACTTGAATTTCCGAGGCAATTATTATAGATTGAAGTTATAATTGATGATTTGAAGCCATGAAAGCATGAATTGCATATTTGGAAGCTATTGAGGAAGATTTTTATAAAATGCTATTTTTAGGTGATATGAGAGAACTTTGACAAGAAACAGAAGCTACACACTTAGAACTTGCTCATATTATCAAACAGAGCACAGTAAATTTCATTTTTCTAGTTTGAGAAGAAATGAAAAAATATGTTTATGAAAACCTAAAAGATGATTTTGAAAATAGGATTTTTCGGTTTCAGACTTCTGTGCAAGCTGGTAAAAATATCAGAGAATTATTAATTAATATCAATGATAAACGTAGTATTATTTTTGTAAAATGAAGCCAAAATACAATCTTTCTTGAGGAGTGAATCAAAGAATTTCTTTATGATATGAGAGATCAAGAACAACTTTGCAGACAAAATCTTGAATGGATGGCCAAGAAGGAATATTTTTATAGTAATATAATAGTTTAAAACTTAAAATTTCTATCATGCTCTGAATAATTATCTATACAACCGCAATATTCTTCATTTGGATAATATTTTTTGTTGCGAGATTGCATTTTTATAAGTTTAGAAATTATAGCAAAGCCGTAATTCCTGCAACTAAATTAGTAGCTTTGATGCTTACAATTTTAACTGTGATTTGATATATTTTTGCCGAAAGTATGTTTGACTTTAGTTGAAGTAGTAATAATTCTTCTTCAATAAAAAGTTCTAATTCAACTAAAACTACCACGACAAATTCATCAAAAATAGTTAGTCCAGATGAGTATTAAAAAACTTGAAAAAAATCTTATTCTAGATATTATTTGATTGTCTTAAAAATTAAAATAAATTTATGGAGAAAAAAGAAATAGATTTGACTTGATATTTAACAAAAGAAGAGTTTGATAGTGATGTAAAGGCTTTTATTAAAGAACAAGGTGAAATTTTGAGACATGAGATCATATTGGACAAGTTAAACTCTAAAAAAGAAGGAGTTTATGTATAAAATATATTTTTCAAAACAAGCCCTTTTTGATGTCCATTTGTTTGTAGAAAATCTAAGATGATATTATAGAGTCCTCTACTTAAATACCTGAATTTACGAAGAACAAAAAATTATAGATTCTTATATGGAATTATTAAATAGGTTGTATGATGAGATAATTGATAAAATATATAAAATCTGAATCAATTGATTGTTATGAAGAAATATCATTGGCGATAATGATTATGGCGAAGTTAGCCGTAATTTTTTTGTTTTAAGAAGTTTTTCTATCATGTTTGAATCCTTGAAAGTAGATGATAATGATGTCATAATAATCGAAAGAATTTTTATAAATAAAATTTAACATTCTTTTTTTCCTACCTCTTTTATTCTCTTAATCTCTACCCATGAAAGTCTGAATTGTGTGATTGCCAAATGTTTGAAAATCTACTTTATTTAACGCTCTGACAAAGAGTTATTGAGCTGAAGTTGGGAATTTTCCGTTTTGTACAATTGACCCAAATGTTGGGATTGTAAACGTAAATGATGAGAGACTCGAAAAAATCTCAAAAGTTGTAAATACTCAAAAAATTATTCCTGCAACTGTCGAATTTGTAGACATTGCTGGACTTGTGGCATGAGCTAGCAAATGAGAATGACTTTGAAACAAATTTCTCGCAAATATTCGTGAAACTGATGCTATTTTACAGGTTGTTAGATGATTTGAAGATGAGAATGTTCATCATGTAAATGGTGAAATTAATCCAAAAAAAGACATTGAAATCATCAATTCTGAACTCATTATTGCTGATCTAGAAACTCTGGAAAGAAAAATGTGAGATAATGGAAGAAAAGCAAAATCTTGAGATAAAGAATGTATTAAAAAACAAGAAATTTATGAAAAACTCAAGCCTCATCTAGAAGCTGGTAATTTGGCAATTACACTAGATATTCCAGCTGAAGACAGGATTTTCCTCAAAGATTCGCATTTCCTTACGAACAAACCTTTTATTTATGCGGTTAATCTTCTAGAAACAGATCTTATGATGAGCGAAAATGATTTGAGAAATTTAATTTGAATCACAGACAAAAATATCAAGGTTGTGCCAATTTCAGCCAAACTTGAATATGATATGCTAGAGCTTACAGAAGAAGAAAGAAAAGAATTTTTAGTTGATCTTTGACTAACTTTCAATCCTGTAGATGTACTTATAAAAACCTGTTTTGATGCACTGGGACTTCAATATTATTTCACAGCTTGAGAAATAGAAGCCAGAGCATGGACAATCAGAAAATGAGCATTAGCTCCAGAAGCCGCTTGAGAAATTCACACAGATTTTCAGAAAAAATTTATCAAAGCAGAAGTTGTGAATTGGAAAGATTTATTAGATTCTTGATCTTTTACAGAAGCCAGAAGTAAATGAAAAGTAAAAATGGAATGAAAAGATTATGTTATGCAAGATTGAGATGTGGTTTTATTCAAGATTGGAGGATAAAATAGTTAAAAGTGAAAAGCATAAAGCGCAATTTTAAATTGAAAAGTAAAAAAGTAGGGACAGTTTTAAAAACCGCTCGGTTAAAATTAAATGAACAAATATTTTCGTTCCTTTAATTTTTGAAAAAGTTGAGTTTTTCTCAATTTTTTTTGCTTTTTCTAGCCTTTACCATATAATCCCCGTATTAAAATTAAATTTTTGATATGTTTTTATATTATTTCAAAGGCTCGAAAAATATTATAAAATAAATGTCATTCCAGATTTAGTCTGGAATCTTCAGCTTATTGTAGTTTTTGTATTTTTAAATTAGCTAAAGTGAGCTTCAATATTCTGTAGATCTTGGATCAAAGTCCGGGTTACGACATCTAAAGTATTATTTATTAAAAACCAAAAATCATGTTAGATATAAAATTTATAAGAGAAAATCCAGACAAAGTGAAGCTGGCTGCGAAGCAAAAGAATATAAAAGTTGATATTGATTGACTAATTAAAATTGATGATGAAAGAAGGATAATAATCTCAAAAATCGAAGAACTCAGAACTTCAAGAAACGAAATTGCAAATCTTGCAAAATCTGGAAAACCAACTCCAGAAGCTATTGAAGAATGAAAAAGATTAAAAGAAGAAATTGCAAAATTAGAAGCAGAATTACAAAAAATAGAAGATGCTTATATGGATTTAATGGTAAAAGTTCCGACAATTCCTTCTCCAGATACTCCAGTCGGATCAAGCGAAGACCAAAATGTAGAATCAGAAAAATGGTGAGAAATTCGCAAATTTGATTTTACACCAAAAAATCATATAGAATTAGCTGAAGCACTAGATATTATAGATTTTGATAGATGAGTTAAAACGGCTTGATTTAGAGGTTATTATCTTAAGAATGAGTGAACACTTCTTGTGATGGCAATGATGAATTATGCTATTAACAAAATGGCACAAAAATGATACGCACCGTTTATTCCACCAACATTAATTAAGTGAGATTTTTTATTTTGAAGTGGATATTTCAAATGAAGAGAATATGATTCTGAAGAGGATAATATTTATGAAATTGCGACATCTGACCAAGAAGTTGATGGCTCAAAAGCAAAAGAAAAGAAGTTTCTTATTGGTACTGCTGAGCCATCTTTACTGGCTTACTATGCTGGAGAAACTCTCAAAGAAGAAGATTTACCAATCAAAATGAGCGGTTATTCTCCTTGTTATAGAAGTGAAATTTGAAGCTATGGTAAAGACACAAAATGACTTTATCGTGTTCATGAATTTATGAAAATTGAACAAGTTGTAATTATGAAAGCTGATATAGAAGAATCAAATCGTATTCAGGATGAAATGCTTTGAATTTCAAAAGAGTTGCATAGAGATTTATGATTACCATACAGAATTTTATCAATTTGTACTTGAGATATGAGTGCAGGGAAGTACAGAGCCTTTGATATCGAAGCTTGGATGCCATGAATGGGTAGATATTGAGAAACTTGATCTGCTTCAAATTTCCTAGATTGGCAAGCAAGAAGACTCAATGTAAAATATATTGACAAAAATTGAGACAGAAAATTCGTATATATGCTCAATGACACAGCATTACCTTCTGTAAGACCACTTATTGCAATCCTTGAAAACTATCAACAAGCTGATTGAAGTGTAATTGTTCCAGAAGTTTTGAGACCTTACATGTGAGGAATAAGTGTGATTAGAACAAAGAAATAGTTTATATAAATTGCCACTTAATTATAAGTGGCAATTTTATTGTCCAAAATTGCTTTTAAACTCATTTTCCTATATAATCAAATCTAGTTATTTATTAAATTCATTTTATGCTTTTACTTTCTACCTCGACACTTAAGTGATATTGACTTCATAAAATTTTCAAAATTTGCAAAGAATCTTGATATGATTGATTAAATTTAGATTTATCCAAGCAAGATTTTGATACACAAAATGCTGAATATATCAAAGAGCTATCAGATTTTTTTTGAGTAAATGTTGTTAGTATAACTTCATACGAGAGAAAAATGTCTAACAATGTTGTTGATGAAATAATTAAAATGGCTTGAATATTATGAACAAAAATTATTAATTTTTATCCTCCTTTAAGGACTGATTGAGATTGAAACTGGTTTAATGAGTATTTGCCAATAATTAAGAAAAAAAATCCCGATTTGATTATTAGTATAATTAGTGTTGAGCCTAAGACTTTCTTGTTTTTTATTCCTGAATATAAAGATGCAACATTGACAGCAATCAAAAAAATTACATGAGAAACTACTCTAAATATTTCTTCTGTTGATCCTGCTTCCTGATTTGATCTTATGAAGACATTTTCGGTTCTTGGGAATTCTATTCACAATATTTTTCTTTCAGATAAGACTTGAACAAAATGAGAAATGCTTCTTTGATATTGAGAAATGCCATTAGAGAGTTTTTTAATTAAACTAAAACAAAGCTGATATGACAGATCTTTTACATTAAAGGTTAATGCAAAAGATATCCTAGCCTGAGATGATGAATGATTATTTAAAAAACTCGAAGAATCAAAGAAATTTTTATATAGCTATTTTAAATAGAAGAGTAATAAAAAATTCTGTTGCTATTATATTAATGATAAAAAAAATACAGATTAATCTGTATTTTTTTGATTTTTTCTAGCTAAATTGTTCCAAATTATTTTGCATATCAAATTCATCAATTAGGAAAATATTTCATTTTTGTTTTAGTATGCTTGTTACAAGTTTGTCTTTGTATTTTAATCTTTCTTCAAAATCCTTTTTTGTGATTATTGCATATTTTACCTTTTTTCAGAAGAAATTTTTTGTTAAAAATGCACCAAGGTCTTGTTTGTCAATTTCTCAAATTATAAATAGATCAACTATATTTCAGCTTGAATTTTTATTTAGTTCTCTTAGATTGTCAGAAGTCACAACTAGACTAACCTTGCTTTTATTTGCATTAAAAAAAATTCTAATAACTTCAATACAATTGTAATTTTTCATAAATATTTCTCTCAACTCACTAAATAAGGGAAATAAATGATTTAAATAGTAGAATTTCTTTTTATTATTTTCTCTGGTTGCAAGAATTCATAAATCTTCAAGATTTAATAATTCTCTTCTTACAGCGTTAATTTGTTCATTTATATCGCGACTAAGTTCTCTCATAAAAAAGCCAGAGCCTTCGTTAAGAACGTTTTCTACAACCATTCTTTCAAGGATTTTTACACGACACTTTGATCAAAAAAGTTTAGATAAATCCATTAGGATGTCGTAATTTAAAAAATAAACAAGTGAGGCTATTGTATAGTTTTACAAAAAAATTCAAGTTTTATTGTATAAAAAATTTGTAATAAATTCAAATTTA
>JAQUZJ010000026.1 GCA_028691375.1 Candidatus Altimarinota bacterium
ATAAAAAGTGAAGGTTGTAAAAAGTTACTGTCAAAATGAATTTATTTGAGAAAGTCTATGTTTTGATTTGTAAAATCTAAGAAATCCCAATTTTCTAACTATTTTTTATAAATCAGCGTTATTGTTTTCCCTTTATGATCCTTATAAATTTCTGATGGTTCATGTTTTGCAAATTTAAAAACACTGGAAATTATAACTGCATCATCTTTCATATTTTCAAAAATCCAATCCTCAATGGAGGCTAATGTTTCACTCAAAAGATAAACATAAATATAATCATATTTTTTGAGATCTATATTAAAAAAATTATCAAGACTAAGATTCACATTCTTGCTTTTAAATAGAGAATTTAAGAGTTTTCAAAATAATATAGAAAAATGGTTTAGGTCATATCAATCTCAAATAAGTCAAAATTCTTTTTCAAAAAATCTGAGTGCTTTACCATCTCCACAACCAAGATCAACAATTTTTTTTCATTTATCTAATTTTACATTTTGTTTTATGATTTTGAGATAACAATTTGGACTTGGCACATAAGGCACTCATTTTGTCCTAAAAGCTGAAATAATCCCACTAATTAGATAAAATCAATAGGTTCAAATCATAATAAATAAAAATGCCAATAAAAAAACTCAGATCACCAGTTTTAACATAAAATAAAAATTAAATGTAATTTTAAACAGGCTTAATTATGTAAATTAAAATCTTTTTTCAAAGTTTTTTTGAAAAAAACACATTAACGAGTAAAATTCAAATAATTTGAAAGGCGGAATATTCTTTTTTTCTAATCATTTACCTTCTCTCAATTGAGAGAAACTAGAACAAAATTTGAATTTATATTTTTCTAATCTACAAGCTATTATGTTCAAAAAAACTCTTAAAATAATTTTGGTATTTCTAATATTAATTTCCTCAAAAAATGTTTTTGCTTGAAATTTTGTATATCCTTTTGATAAAATATCTGATCCAAAGTGTAGATTCACTGACTGGGAATTATTGGAAGATAGTTGTAAAATAGAAATCCCAAAAATAACCTGAGCTGATTATGGTAAATACAAAGCCAATACAACATATAGAAGAATTTATTCGATTCTTTGGTCTTGAACTTATAATTATGGTTGGGATGTTTGATTTTGAAGCCATTTGTGAGTAGATATAGCCACTAGTAAATGAACCCCAGTAAAAAGTATTGGAGATTGAGATGTAGTTTTTGCATGACAATCAAGTGGACGGTGAAATAGTATAACTATAAAACATACCTTGGCAGACTGAAAAGTTATTTTTTCAAATTATTCTCATTTGAGCTCAATTTCAACAAAAAAATGAGTTTCCGTAAAAGCTTGAGATTATATTTGATGAGTGTGAGCAACAGGAAATGCTTACGGTAACCATCTTCATTTTCAAATAGATACAACCAATCAATCTCATCCTTATTGGTATACAACCTGCGCAAAATGAAAAGACATTATGGCACTTGTAAATAATGGAGAATGTAAAGATTATATGAACAACAACACAATAGATCCGATTTTATTTTTAGAAAAATGAGCCAATTTTAACAACGCAGAAAAAGTAATAGAACAAATAAAAGAGGAACAAAAGAAAGTAAAAGTTGATCCAAACGCATTGGAAACCAGACAAAAAATTATAGATGATGAAATTTCTGAATTTTTTAAAAAATATAATATAGACATAAAATCTTGAGTTTTAGGAGATAATTTTGAGGTTTGAAAGACATATAATTTTAGAGTTTCTGTGAACTCTAATTGATGAAAATTTTCTTGAACATTGCCAGGAACCTGAATAGATGTTGTATATGACAAAAAAGCTTTAAAAATATTTCCAGAACAAATACTTCTTATAGAAAAATGAGTGAGAGATTTTAGTTTTGTTTGACTCAAATCATGACAATATTTTGTAGAGTTTAAAATTGGTAAAAAGATACTTTTTACCAAAACTCTCAATATTTACAAGCCTTGAGAATTTTTGAAGCCTACTGATATAAAAATAATTAGTACCAAAAAAACGTCCTATTTATGAGATGAGTTTTCGGCTTTTGTAGTTTTTAGAAATAAATATGGAAGCTATCAATATAATATTCCTTATAACTGAAAATATGTTTTGAAATTATTAAAATGATACTGAAAAATGTGTAATATCTCAAATTCCAAGCAAAGAAAATGTATTGATTTTTCAAAAACTGTAAGAGAAATGGAATTTGAATACAAAGATACTATAAATTGAATACTCCTTTATAATTTTATTCCCACCGATTTTGCTCCTGTAGAATTTGCAGTTTATGAAAAATGAACCGGCAAAACAATGGGAAAAGCTTTATTTTTGGTCAATATAAATAATCCAAAAGATTTGGATAAACAATATCTATATTACGATGAGCTAATTTCTTCTTTAAAAAAATGAATTTTTAGGCTTAAAGATTGATATACCATAAAAGATAGAAGTCTTCTATGAAAACAATTTAAAACAACTATTGATAATTATCTAAGTTATAAATGGCTCAAAGCTTGAGATGACAAAAATGCAAAACAAAAAGCACAATACAATCTATCAAAATGGAGAAACGAAAGCTCTGCAATTGATGATTATAGAAAATTCACAAGATGAGAAGCCAGTAAGCTTATTTTCACAATATTGGAAAAAGACAACTATCCTTCTAACAAAAAATATTTTATAGACCAAAAATGAGATTTTGAAAATTATATAACTACACTTTATGAATACTATAGTTTTAAATGGAAAGATTCATTTGGAGAAAGATATTTTCAACCTAATAAAGAAATAACAATAGGAGAATTTATATACTTATTTGAGAAAATAACTGAGAAGTAAGTAGATATAAAAATAGTCCAGACTTTACAAAGTCTGGACTTATTTAGATTATTTTAGAAAGTAGTTCAAAAAAACCATCTTCTAAATTTATCAACTATTATTTTTATTTTATTCTTTCTATTTTATTTTCTTTTTGTACTTCCGTATTTTCTGATCTTCTTCGCCTATCAGAATCACGTCTTTCGCGGGAATTAATATCTGGATCAATATTAATTCCTAATTTTGAATAGTCATGAAACTTTCTTGTGAACAAATTGATATTGATTTTGCTCTCTTGTCCAAAAAAATCTTTTTGGATAGAGAAAAATGTTTTTCTTGAAGAATCGCTTAGGATAGAGGTTTCACCAAGCATATTAAAGTTTGGTGATGGATTGGGAGTGAGCAAGTGTTGTACACGTACATCACGTCTAATTTCTTGTATGGATCTGCTATTGCGTCCAATAGCAGTCCCTGCTAAGCATCCGTTGCTACAATTCAGACAGTCTAAGCAATTTGGAGCAAACTTGGGGTCTTTAGCGAACAAAGGTATTTCACTAAAATAATTTCCCCGTCCTTCTTTATTTAAAACAAAAACATTATCCCCATAGCAAATCCTAAGATTCTCTCTTATGCTGCCTGGGATACCATAGCGATGTAAGAAAGGGGGCATATAATGAACTGGATCGAAATCCGCCTCATTTACATATTTATCTCCGTACATCCCAAACTGTTCCATCAACTTTTCGATGGTAACATTGTATTTAATACAACTCTCATTATCATCAAATTCATCGGATCGGGCAATGCACGGTGACAAGAAAGCAAAATCATCCTCTATTTTTTGGATTCTTAAGATCTCTGCCGCTAACACGACATAAGATTTGTAGGGAGCAAGATATTTCAATGCCTTTGGTACATGTCTTTCTACAAAATTAACTATCACTGGACATGTTGAGGCTATCATTCTTCCTCCACTATTTCCTAGATTTCTCGCGATAGTAAAATTGTCTAGATATATTGATGTTAGAAGATCTTCGCCTCTAACGGTAGAATATATGCCAGAAATACCTTTTTTTTTCAACCACCCAAACACTTTTTTATACTTATTAGGATGATTTAGAGCAAATTCTGGCCCCACAATTAAGCTAATTTGTTTACCAGAATCAAGATCATCTAAAAATTTTTGGGTATCATCAACATAATATCTAGCGCTTTTGTCACAAGCCTTTAGGCACGCCCCGCAACGAATACAAGCATTATTGTTGACTTGCACTGTTTTTTTGTTATTGCCCATATTAATTATATGATTTGCAGAAACAACTGGACATGCCTTAAGACAAGAGGCACACCCATCACACTTGTCCTTGTCTGTGAATAAAAGATTTTTTCTATTCCTATATTCGGCTATTGGTTTCATTACAAATTCTCCTTTCTTATCAGACAAATTATATTTTATTTTTTATTTTTTCATTAAATTTAGTTATAAATTAAACTAATAAATCCTTTCTTTTTATATTTATTTTATTATCTTTATATTTATTTTAATAAGCATAAGTAAGAAAAATTTTTATTCTTCTCGGACTGCTTATATTAAGTGTGCTTTAAAAGATATTCTCACAAAGGTCATACATAAATATAAGGGCTATGTTATTTTAATGAGAATTTTAAATTAATCAAATTTAATAATCTGGCTTAAAATAGAACAAAAATTAATTAATTTGCCAAATTTAAAGCTGTGATTATTTTAAAAAAGAATTGCCAATTAATCTCAATATTGTTTTATAAAAAATTTTAAAAAAATCCCGGACTTGTAGTCCGGGATTATAATTACATCTTTTCTTTTTTATTTTTTTATATTTTATATTTATTTATTGTTTTGATTAATTTACCAAGAGAATCTTCCGCTTCCACTACTTTGGAAATTATATCGGTTGTTTCTGTTTGGATATCATGAACTTCGGCATTAATACATATTGTATTTTGAGTGCTTTCAAGAATTGAATCCGTAACCTTATTCAAAGCACTGGCTACATGTTGTATAGTAGCAGTTAATTCTTCAGCAGTTGCACTCAATTCCTGCACAATTCCAGTAACTGCTTTAGCATCATTGCTGTAGTAATTTCCCGCTTTTATCATTTTACGATAATCTGGGACAATTTGGGAACTAAAAAAGTTCAATAGACCCTCGGAACTACTTTCAACATTTTTCACCGCAGGCAATACATCATGTACTAGTCTTTGTATTTTTCCTGCTGCATCAGCAGATATTTCTGCCAGTTTACGAACTTCCTCAGCTACTACTGCAAAGCCCAAACCCTGTTTACCAGCTCTTGCAGCTTCAATTGCTGCATTTAAAGCAAGTAGATTAGTTTGCCGAGCAATGTCAGCAATACCATCAGCCAAAGCAGAAACATCTTTAATTGGGTCCATTTGATGGATAGCATCCCTTAATGATTTCTGAGTTTGTTCATAAACTGCTTGTGCATTAAGACCAGCTTTATCGGCCTCTTTTTGCATCTTTTCAGCATTAAAATACATTGAACTAATTGTATTGGCACATGATGTAGCATCTTCTGCCACAGACTGAGATGCAACGCCTATCTGTTCGGCTGCAACATTCATTTCCTGTGTCAAAGAATCTTTGTTTTGCATTGCAACAGACAATTGTGTCGTGGAAGATGCAATACTATTTATATGATTATCTAAATAACTTACTATTTCTCTCATTTTTTCAAGCATGAGAGAAATCTCTTTTATTCCTTGTGAGGCACCTGAGACAATGTCTCTAACCATATTAATCATTTCTTGCACGGCTGTACCAGTTTGTCCAATCTCTGTTTTCCCAATCCTGAGATGTTCAGGAATATCCTGGGAAAAATCTCCAGAAGCATATAATTTAATAAAGTCTATTAGCTCTTTAAATCCATTTGAGATTTTTCGAGCCAAAAATATTCCTAATATCAGCATTAGAAAAAAAACCGAGGTCGCAACAATCGAATATGTTATCATGGCTTCTTTAATGAAAGAATCTGCCTTATCCAAAGCTTGTGCTTTTGGAACCCCAATGAACAAAATTCCAATAACCTGCCCATCCTCTCGAATGGGCCTATAAGCCGCGAAATGCGGTTTATTTAGAATATTGGCCTCTCCGACAAAAATCTCCCCTTTTTGCAAAGTCGAATAGGCTGAACTTTCTTTGCCAAGTGGTGTACCCGTAGCTCGGCTTCCATCATCTTTTGTTACAGAAGTGACCACCCTGATGAAATCATCGTCTTTTTTAATAAAAATAGTAGCAACATCGCCAAGTTCTTTATTTATGGCATCCACCATCTGAAAATTGCCGGTCAATGGACCATTTTTATCGAACAATTGACCATCTTTTAATATAATTTTTCCATGGTATTTTTCTAGATAAAGACTTGCAGAATTTAAATCTGCCCATAACTTGGAATTTAAATCTAACTTAATAATTGCATCACAAGTTTTACTTTGTTCAATATATGATGTAACTATTCCAGCTGTAGTTGAAAAAAACATAATTATGCATACGCTGAAAACAAAAGCGTATTTTAACTTTAAATGATTTCTAATCCTGTCCATTTTATCTCACCCCCATAATATTTTTTTAAAAGGAAAAATAATAAAAATGAATGTCACCCGCCTTTCAATATTTTTGTTTTTATTACACGCACTTTACAGTACGAAAAAGAAAAGATGTTAATGAACATGACAAAAAAACAGTATAAATTTGTTTTCTAGCCACTTGTTATAATTTGGTGTAATCCCCAAGGTAACCCCCTTAGAAATTACATAAAAATTTTCAATAAAACTTGCAGTATTTTAAGAAGAAAACTAAATTAATCAAGTTTATTTTTAATGGCTTAAAATAAATATTTTTATTATTAATTACCTTAAATTTATAGAAATAAATAATTAATATTTAGAATAAAATAAATTTTATTACACCAAAAAAATCAGATTTGTACTCTAATTTTTAAAGGATGTTGGTCTATGACTACAAATTAATCCAAATCATAAATTCAATCAACAATATTTCCTTTCTTAAAATCCTTTTCTTCAGATAGAAAATTTGTCTCATTAAGTTCAATATAATTTTCACTCCATCAAGAAAATTTATCTCAATTTACTTTTTCAACAAGCAGTTTTAATTTTTTTCAAACATTAGATTTTTTAAAATCAAATCTAACTTCATCAGCCAATTTCATAAGTCTTAAATATCTTTCTTTTTTGATTTTTTCATCAATTTGATTATGCATTTTCCCTGCTGGAACTTGGGAATTATTGTTAAAATGCGGTGAAAAAGTAAAAGCATGAACCTTTGAAATTCAAAAATCTTTTACCAGATTGAAAGTATCGAGAAAATCATGCTCAGTTTCTCCCGGAAATCAAATTATAAAATCAGCTCCAATACTAATTGGAACACTATTTTCTCTTTTTAAATTTTTGAACTTGTCTAAAACCCTAATAATTTTGGCTCTGTCATAATGTCTATTCATTTTAGACAGGATTTTGTCAGATCCAGACTGGATTGATAGATGAAAATGTGGACAAATTCTTGATGATTTCAATATTTCAAAAAGTCTGTCATCTAGAAATTCAACTCCTAAACTACTAATTTTAAGTCTTTCGATTTTAGTTTTTTGTAGAATTTCTTCGAGAAGTTCGCAAAATTTTGAATTTTTAAATTCATTTGAAGAACTAGCTCACCAAGCTCCGAGATTGATTCCTGTAAGTACAACTTCTTTTCATCAAGACACCAAAAAATCATTTATTTCGTCAATTATTTCTTCCTTTTGTCTACTTTTATGCCCTCATCTAGCACTTACTGTCAAACAAAATGTACAAAAATTATCACACCCAGTCTGAATTACCAAGAATTTTTTTACAAAAAGATCTTTTATTGATTTAACTTTGTCTCAAAAATCATCTTTTGGTTCTTCTCACAAGATGACAATTTTATCTTTTAAGCTTTCTAATTCTTTATAATTTGAATAAAATTCTTTATCCACATTTCAATTTTTGATACTTCCACATCAGCTTATATAGACTTTTTCATCTTCTTTTAATTTCTTAATTTCATCTTTTACAAATTTTATCCACTTTGATTTTGCTTTGTCAGTCACCACACAACTAGCCACAAAAACTCACTTTTTGTCCTTCAAAAAAGTGCTACCAAGCCATTTTTCTGTGAAATATTTGTTTGTTTTACATCCAAAAATTTTGTATTTCATCCTAAGTAATAAAGTGGTAAATAATACTTTCTGCCCGTCAATCGCGATGAGTACTACGTGGCAATCTACTGCAACTGCAGAAGCGGACTTGGATTGCCACAGTTTTTCTGCAAAAAACTTCGCAATGACGCTTGTTTTTTTATTTTCACTAAGATCCAAGATCTAAAATCTAACAACTCTTTTACCCAAACATCTCGTCCATCGCCACTTTTTGTCTTCTTGTAAAAGCAACTTGTTTTCTTTTCTGTTTTACAAATTCTGTAATTTCTCAGTAAGACTTGATTTTATTTTTTATAAGACAATATGCCAAAGCCATAAAACTCCTTCCTTGACCATAAGTACAGTGAAAATAGCTTTTTTCTTTGTTGAAAGAATTTAGTTCATAGATTTTATAAATTTCTTCAAGCTGTTCTTTATTAACCGAATATCTATCTTTGACCTCAAAAAAATAAAGTTTTATCCCATTTTTTTTGAAAAATTTCAATCATTTTGCCGAATAATCAAGTTCTTTGCCAACAAAAATTATATGTTTGATTTTTTCTTTTGTAAAATATGAAAAATCCTTTTTGGTAATTGGAAAACCTCACAAATAACACAATTCCGTAATTTTATCCTGCCATCTCCATCACAAAAAAACCTTTATAAGAAACCTATAAGTCATGACTACAAAATTTTTATAAACAAAATAAATGGCTTTCATTAAAGCTTTAATTAACTAAAATAATATATTCTAAGAATAGGGATTTTTATAATTAAATCAAAGATTTTTCATAATAAATCAAAACTTTTTGATTTTTGGGCATTTTTAGAGATAATGTGTCCATATTTTTACCCTTTTAATCCTTTTGCCATGACTAAAAAATTCTTCATAACAACTCCAATTTATTATACTAATGCCATTCCTCATATAGGAAACGCATATGCCAGCATTCTTTGTGATGTAATTGCAAGATACAAAAAAATCAATTGATACAATGTAAAATTCTCAACCTGAGTTGATGAAAATAGTCAAAAAGCAGTGCTTAAAGCCGAGGAATTATGAAAAGAAATTATGCCATACTTAGATGAAATGGCGGCAGAACATAGAAAAATCTGGGATTGACTTGAGATCGAATATACAGATTTTATTAGGACAACCGAGCCAAGGCATCACAAATTTGTACAAGAAGTTTTGCAAAAAACTTTTGATAAATGAGATATTTATGAATGAGTTTACGAATGACTTTATTGTGTTGGTTGTGAGGCATTTAAAAAAGAAGAGGACCTCAATACTGACTGACTTTGCCCAGATCATCTTAAGAAACCCGAGCATATAAAAGAAAAAAATTATTTTTTTAGACTTTCAAAATACGAAAATAGATTACTAGATTTTTATGAAAAAAATCCTAATTTTGTGGTTCCAGTAAATAGATTCGCGGAAATTAAAGAATTTATAAAAAGATGACTTGAAGATTTTTCTATCTCACGTGAAACTAACAAATTTGGTATTCCATTGCCATTTGATGCTTCCCAGGTAACTTATGTTTGGTATGATGCGCTTTTGAATTACCTTACAGTTTGCCAAAATTGAGACGAAGATTTTTGGCCCGCAAACTTGCATGTAGTTGGTAAAGATATTTTGAAATTTCATGCAATTTATTGGCCTGCTATGCTTATGGCTGCCGATTATGCTGTTCCAGAACAAATTCTTGCAACTTGATTTTTTACTATAAATGGACAAAAAATCTCAAAATCTCTTTGAAACGCTATTAATCCAGTGGAGTTTAGTGAAAAATATAGCAAAGATCTAATGTATCTCTATCTTCTTTGAGCCACTCCTGTTTGACAAGATTGAGACTTTAGTGAATCTGAGGCGGTTAATATGTTCAATTCCAAACTTGCAAATAATCTTTGAAATTTGTCACACAGGTTCACAGTGCTTACCATCAAAAACTGATTTGAAAAACTATATTGAGAGATAGATTCTGAAATGAATAAGGAATTTGAAAATTATGAAAAAGAATTTGAAAATTTTATGAATATTTATGATATCAAAAATGCAATTGATTGCACTTTTGCATTTTTAGATAAAATAAATAAATATCTAGATATCACAAAACCTCGGGAATTAAAAGAAGAAAATAGAGATAAACTGAAAACAATACTTTTTACAATGTGAGAATCATTAAAAATTGTTTCTTGCAACATGTACCCTTTTTTCAAAGACAAAATGACTTTAATGCTAGCTAAAATCGGTCTTTGAAATTATGCCCAAAGACTTGAAAACTGAGAAAGACAACAAATCTTAGAAGAAAAAACAGTTTATGAAATAAAAGATAAATGAGAAATAATATATCAAAGATTGGAAAAGTAAAAATAAATCCTGAACAATGTTCAGGATTTATTTTAGAAATTTTGAAGTAAATAGATTTATGCTACAGGAACAGTAGATTCTCAAGATACTTTTTTAGTACCTGTATTTTCATTTGAACCAGCTAATTTTGATATTCTTTCAGCAATTTTAGAATTTTGATTTAACGAAAAATAATTACGCATTATAAAAGAAACTTCTTGAGCATTAACAACATTATCTGGGCTAAATAATGTTCCTCAAACTCAATTTACCAATCAAATGGCTTTAGCTGTTTCTACATATTTTTTACTTTTATCACTGTTTGCAGTATAATCAGTGAATACTGGCGGTTTCATTCATTGGGCATCGATTCATTTCATAACTAAACCTCAGTCAATACTAGCGTTCAATTTATCAAGTATTAATTTTATAAATTCTGATCTCGTAAGACCTTTGCTTAAATCTCAATTTTCTCCTCTTACATCCTTTTTGGTTTTTATTATGTCATCATTTATTATTTTTAAATCTGGGCAAGATTGAGCAATATAGTCTACGGATGCCTCTTTTGTGACATCAAAATCTTTGGTGTCTATTAATGTTTTTAGTTTTGGATTTGAATAACTATATGCAACTGCTTGCGCTGCCCAATAATCCACATCTTCCCAATTTTTTATATTTTTTGCAGCATCCTGAATTACTTTATATTCATTAGAACTTTTTAAATTGTTTATTATAAATATTGTATTGATCGTGCCACTAGCTTGTCCTGTAAGCCCTAAAAGTCTTAATATTTCTCAAAATACTTTATTTTCATTTTGTGAACTCACACTGTTTAAATAATTTGTAAACTTAACTTCATTCTTACTAATCAATGATCTTAAAAAATCTAATTTCATAATGTCAGTATTAGAAGAATCTGTTAATTTGTCTGATATTTCTTTTGAATAAATCAAATCTTGATTTTTATTTATCGACTCTGTTAATGGTGCTACATTTGTCGCAAATGATACTTGGGTTTTTATTTCAACTAATGAATAATTTGATTTATCTTCTTTATTGGTATTATTGAGCACAAGATTATATTTTTTACCTTCAGCAAAAACAAGTAACTTAGATTCTGTTGGTCATAAAATAGTATTAATAAAATCAACATCTTGTTGCGTTGCTATTTCTTTTTGTTTATCTATAAATGGTTTTAAAATAGCCATTTTCACTTCTTCTTTAAAATTTAATAATTCATTTCCTGTATTTTCTTTTATAATATCCTTTTCTGTATCGCGTTTTTTTATCAAAACATCTAAAACATCTTTATCTACTCAAATATCTTTGGCTTTTAAGACAGCATCATCAAAAGTCATTCATTTATCATTAGTTTGTTCATCTTTAACCTGTTGTATTGTTTCAACATTGTTCATAATTACATAAATTAGGAATAAAATTTGTATTTGTCTTTATTTGACAAAATTATAATATCACGTTTTAATATATTTTGCAAAAATCCACTAATTTTTTTAATAAGAATAATTATAATTGGTGTTTGTTGCCAAAAAAAACTCTCTTATTTTGAAAGAGAGATTTTTTATTTTAGGCATTAACATAAATTTGCAAGGTTCAGACATTTCAATTTTTGAATTTAATCTTTAACCAATATGCTTTATTGGGAGTCAAATTATTTCCAAAATTAGCAGAATTATTGTTAAAATCATTACAAGAGGTTATAAAAGAAGTATCACTATAATTATTGTAAATCTGCATTGCTTCAATATTACTTGCATTAATGTTTGATGTATTTAATGCCATAACTAAGTTTCAATTTGATTGTAATTTAACTGTATTATCAGAAGTAAAAACACTTGAGTCAAAACATAATTTTATATCATTCAAAATTTTAAATTTTGCAATGATAGCATCATTATAATTTACTATTAATTTTATGTCATTAATAGTTCACACATTAGTATTTCAAACAAGTCTTATTGTATCACCATTACTTATGGTATTTGTAGTATACCAAGAATTATTTTTATATACTTCGCATCTTCATCAATTAGTAACATTTATGGCAACATCATAACCTAGGCCAGATATATATTTTTCTTGTGAAGCTATTTCATTGGTTCATGGGTTTGTATAGGTGGTATCATCAATAAATAAGGAATCCGGAACTGAAATTTTGTTTGAATCAGAAAAAATCTCAAAATTTCCATTGCGTCCATTTATTCAAATTGAAACTATATTTGTTCTTCATGTTCTAGAAGGGGCATCTCAAACTAATTTTATTCTATCACCATTATTAATTCTTCATGAAAAATCTTTCTCAACATCTCTCCAATAACCATTTCTCCGCACCAAACATATTCATCAGCTAACAGATACATAAGTATCATTATCTATATTAGTTATTGTAGTTTCATCTGATCTAACTCAGGTAGTTCAAGCAGGAACTGTTTTCCTATCAAAATATAATCCCTCTGGATATTTATAACTGTCATCCACAGAAGCTGGTATAGAATAAGTAAGTTCTTTTGTTGCTTGCCCTCAATTTGTATCTATAATTTTTGTATTTACTGTAACTATATAACTTTTTGAGGCATCCCTAGTAAAAGTATATTTTCCATTGGACTTACTAGTATGTTCTTCATATAAAGAATTTGTTTTTCTAATAGATATGTTTTTATCTTCTGGATCAACTATTTTTAAATTAGAAATCTTCGAATCTGAAGATTGTAAAAGATTATCAGGATCTACCTTTATATAATTGGAACTTTTTGTTATACAATTGGAATTTATTCTTACATAATCAAATAGACTGCTTGTATTGATGGTTTCATGATAATTATTTGTTGTGGACGTAGTTGAATTGTTTGTATTAGATGGGGAATTACTATTTATAGTACTTAAATTATTTTTTAATAGTACAATTCTGTGTAACACAGTAGCCAATTGTTCTTTAGTAATTTTTAAATTCATTCAAAAATTATTATCTCATATTCAAGCAGTTAATCAAGCTTTTCTTGCTGTGTCTATATATCTTTTACAATTAAGAGAAGCGGTAACATCGCTAAAATTATTTTCAATGCTAACAGCTTTAATATCATCATCTGGAAATAACATTGTTACCAAAACAGTGAAAGCCTGTTCTCTGGTAACAAAATTTTTATTTTCACCACCAGAAATAGATGCTACATTTATATTTTTTTGTTTTGTTATTCAATTTGATGTAAAAAAATTATCAACCATGGTCTGAAAAACACTGTATTCCATACCAATTTCAGGACTAAATTCATAATTTGTTTGATTGTTTTTTGCGGGTATTAATCAAGATACTTGTGAAGAATTGTTCATAAAATAACCCACAGATTCTCTTGCCCGATATTTGACATTATTTCAATCTGTAAAGGTATCTACATTTCCTCAATAATAACCTTTTTTGAGTTCTGTAATAACATCTCATGCTGATTTGTTATCAATAGAAAATAACACCATTGAAATACTTTTTAAAATAGTACTATTTGAATTAAGATAAGTAACTAGCTGTTCTTCTCATGGATCTTTTAATAATGACTTTAAATTATTTTTTCTTAGCAAATCTGGAATTGGTCAATCTTCAGATATAATTTTTGATATTCTTTTTCCTATATCATCTGTCATTTTTGGTACTTCAACATTTGTTGTAACAATAGGTGTGCTAGATATTTTTTCATTTACTAGTGTATAAGTATTAGAATCTTTTCTTAATTGAAATTTTGTTCATACTTTAAAATTTTCTTTTCATACAAATTTATAATCACCTCAAAGACTTGTTATAAGTTCCTCTATAAAATCTAAGTCACCTTGATTCTCTACAAATATATTTCCATTTATAAAAGATTGTAGTAACGTAACCCTAACATCCTCTGTAAGAGCTTTTATGGCTAATTTTGTTTCACCTAATATTCTATTTTTTTCTTCGTAATAAAGATTAAGTAAATAATTTAATTCATCTTTATTTATTACCCCGTCTCATTTCATTACACTTATTACATCATCAATTTTAGATTTATTATTATCAGAATATGATTCAGTAACTTTTTTTACATCAATTATATCTTGTCTCT
>JAQUZJ010000088.1 GCA_028691375.1 Candidatus Altimarinota bacterium
TTAACAATTTATAGTTTATAATTAACAATTATTATAGTGAATAAAATAGAACAATTATTACAAAAATACTGTCCTGATGGAGTGGAATTTAAAGAATTAGGAGAGGTTTATAAATTTCAATATGGTATGGGTAATACAATACCAACAATAGGTGGTAAATACCCTGTTTATGGTAGTAATTGAATAGTTGGAACTCATAATGAATTTAATAGCGAAGATTCTCCTGTAATTGGTCATATTTGAGCATATGCTGGTATTGTAAATTGGGGTAAATGAAAACACTTTGTAACTTACAATGGGGTTATATGTAAGTTAATAGCTGACTTTGTAAGTCCAAAATATGCTTATTATCAATTGTTAAACCAAGATTTCAATTCAATGGCTAAAAATGAATCTCAACCATTTGTTTCATATAGTGCACTTAATAAAGTTTTAATACCAATTCCTCACATCGAAATCCAAAAAGAAATAGTAAAAATTCTTGATACTTTTACGGAGCTGGAAACGGAACTGAAAGCAAGAAGACAACAGTATGAATATTATAGAAATAAACTTCTTACTTTTAAAGAATTAAAGAAATAATATGGGTAAAAATATTTTAGATTTATGAAATGAAGAAGCTAAAAAATTCTTTCTTACTGAAGAAAGATATTTTACTTTTGATTTACCAAATTATTTTACCTTTAATGAAATTTTAGAAGAAATATCTAAAAAATTAGATAACAGAAAATTATCAGAATTTTATTCTGACTATAAAATTACAAATCATGAAGGAATTGAAGAAACAAAAAAGAATAATCCATCTTTTTTTGAGAATGTAAATTATAAATTATTTAACAATAAAAATGGTGAATATTCATGGAGATTATTTCAATTAATTCATCCAGTTCTTTATGTATCACTAGTTAATGAAATTACAAAAGAAGAAAATTGGAATATTATTTTAGAAAAATTCAAAGAAAAAGGCATTATTGAATGTGTAAGTATTCCGGTAATAAAGAGTGAAAAAAAGAAAACAGAAAAATGAGAGCAAATTCTAACTTGGTGGGAGGATGTTGAACAAAAATCAATTTCATTAGCATTAGAATATAGTTATATTTTTCACACAGATATTGTTGATTGCTATGGCTCAATTTATACACATTCTATTTCATGGGCTTTACATACAAAAGATATTGCAAAACAGAACAGAAATGATAAAAAACTTATTGGAAATATTATTGATAAACATCTGCAAGATATGGCAAATGGACAAACAAATGGTATTCCACAAGGTTCTATTTTAATGGATTTTATTGCTGAAATAGTTTTGAAATATTCAGATATGGAATTATCAAAAAAATTAGAAGTTTTACTAGATAAGGATTTTAAAATTATTAGATATAGGGATGATTATAGAATTTTTGTTAACAATCCAGAAACTTGAAAAGAAATAATAAAAGAATTATCAAATACTTTAGCTGATTTATGAATGAAAATTAGTTCAGAAAAAACAATTTTTTCTGATGATGTTATTGATAGCTCCATAAAACCAGATAAGTTATTCTGGCTTACAAATAGTTCTAAAAATTGGAATGTTGAAAAACATCTATTAATTATAAAAAAATTATCTGAAAAATATAAAAATTCTTGAACACTAAATAAAGAATTACAGAATTTTTACCAAAAAATATATAAAAAACAAAGTCTAAAGAATACTGATGTTTTAATTTCAATTATTACTGATATTGTTTTTAAAAATCCAAGAACATATCCGATTTCAATTTCTATTTTAGGAAAATTTATTTCTATTTTAGATGATGAAAAAAAAGAAATAATTATTGGAAAAGTTGAGAATAAAATTAAAAAACTTCCAAATACTGAGGTTGTAGATTTATGGTTGCAAAGATTGACATTAAAATTTAATACACATAAAGAATATCAAGGTGATTTGAGTAAAAAAGTAAACGATATTTCTATAAAAATTTGGAATGTAGAATGGTTAAATGATGAATTTCAGAAAATAGTAAATGAAATAAATATTATAAATAGAGAAGAAATTGAAAAAATGGATAACTATCCAAATTTAGATGAAATTTTATTATTTGAAAGTAAAGCAAATTATTATTAATTGAATTAATAATCATGACAAATAAAGACTTAAATCTAGTAGCACAAAGCACTCAAAGTACTGTTGTCGCAGAATTTA
Organism: Candidatus Altimarinota bacterium; assembly: GCA_028691375.1. Lineage (GTDB taxonomy): Bacteria > Patescibacteriota > Gracilibacteria > BD1-5 > UBA2023 > STD2-258. The sequence goes on from JAQUZJ010000088.1 coordinate 2,189, forward strand.
CTCCATCTCCAAGAAGAGCTGAACAATATCAAAGCGAGGACTCTTGAAAAAGAGTTTATTGCACAATTACAAAAACAAGCTTATGAATATTTAACTATTCACTCTGAGGATGATTTAAAAACAAATCTGAAAATACAACTTGAAAAACTGAATAACTATAAATTCAGCACTATTGAATGGAAAGATTTTTTTGATACAGAAATTGCAAACTCTTCTGAGTGAATAGAAGAAAAAACAACTACTATTCAAGAAGATTATATCAAAATTTTGGAATGTGATGACTGAAAAGAGAAAAATATCTATTTGCTTGATAAAACAAATATTCACAACAATTCTTTACAAGTTATTAATCAATACTCTACTGAAGATTGAGCAAGATCAAACCGTTACGATGTAACGATTCTTGTTAATGGATTACCCCTTGTACATATTGAACTCAAAAAAAGATGAGTTGCAATACAAGAAGCTTTTAATCAAATCAATCGTTACCAAAGAGATAGTTTTTGGGCTTCAAGTGGTCTTTTTGAATATGTTCAACTTTTTGTAATTTCAAACGGAACTCATACAAAGTATTATAGTAATACCACTCGTTTTTCTCATATCAAAGAACAAAATAATACTAATTCAAAAAAAGGGAAAAAATCAAGTAATAGTTTTGAATTTACGAGTTGGTGGGCTGACTATACAAATAGACCAATTACAGATTTGATAGATTTTTCTAAAACTTTTTTTGCAAAACATACAATATTAAATATTTTAACTAAATATTGTGTTTTCACTTCTGATAAATCACTTCTTGTAATGAGACCTTATCAAATTGTAGCAACTGAAAAAATCATAAATAGAATTGAAACAAGCTATAATTATAAAAAGCATGGTACAATTGATG
>JAQUZJ010000027.1 GCA_028691375.1 Candidatus Altimarinota bacterium
TATATAAAAAAAGTTAAAAAAATGAAGTATTATTTGAAACGAGTAACTCTAAATACTAATTTTAGCCGACAGTTAAGCATGGAACTATAGTATGATTATAAAAATTCTGGTGGATTTTAGAAGTAAATAATGCCTTCTGTTTAAGCACATCAGTTTTATTTTTGGAACGCTAAAATTATTTATCGACAAAACACATTTTTTCAATATAATTAAACTGTCTTTTAATAAAAGAATATATTTTTTCACACATTAATTAAATGTTATTTACCGATCTAAATCTAATTAGTCCTATTTTGAAAGCCCTTGAAAAGGAGGGGTATGAAAGTCCTACGCCTATTCAGGAAAAGGCGATTCCGCACATTCTCCAATGAAGAGATGTACTTGGTTCAGCTCAGACTGGAACAGGGAAAACGGCGGCTTTTGCTATACCTACTTTGCAAATATTGTCTCGCGAAAGGGAAGTTTCAAATATGCCTCGTACTATCAAATCGCTTATTCTTACACCGACTCGTGAGCTTGCCATTCAGATAGAAGAGAGCTTTACAGCATATGGTAAAAATCTTGGACTTCGTCATGCGGTGGTGTTTTGATGAGTTTCACAATATTCTCAGACAGAGAAACTCAGGAAATGAATTGATATTTTGGTGGCGACACCAGGGAGGCTACTCGATCTTATGAATCAATGATTTGTGAATCTCAAACATGTAGAAATATTTATTTTGGACGAAGCTGATAGAATGCTTGATATGTGATTTATAAACGATGTAAAAAAAGTGCTTACAAAACTTCCAGTCAAAAAACAAACCTTGTTTTTCTCGGCTACGATGCCAAAAGAAATCCTTGGACTTGCGAATTCGATTCTCGTAAATCCCATAAAAATCGAAGTTGCACCAGTTTCATCGACTGCAAATACCATCAAACAATCAGTTTATTTTGTGAGGAAAAATGACAAAAGAGAACTTTTGGCTGATTTGTTAAAAAGTCCAGAAATTGCATCTGCTCTTGTTTTTACTCGCACAAAACACGGGGCGAATAGAGTTGTAGAAAATTTGGAAAAAGCTTGAATTGTAGCCGAAGCAATTCACGGAAACAAATCTCAAAATGCTCGCCAAAGAGCTTTGAGTAATTTTAAGACAAAACAAACAAGGGTGCTGGTTGCCACAGATATTGCGGCTCGCTGAATAGATATTGATGACTTATCACATGTGATCAATTATGATATTCCAAATGAATCTGAGACTTACGTGCACCGTATTTGACGTACATGAAGAGCCGGATTGAGCGGTACCGCAATTTCTTTTTGTGACCAAGACGAAATAGGATACTTGCAAGATATTCAAAAATTAATTTCAAAAAAAATTGATGTTGTAGAAGATCATGATTTTGCTATGAAAATGCCCCAAAATCCGACTTCAACGGGTTCCAAAAATCAAGTTTCAAGCAGTTCAAAAAAACATACCTCAAAACCAAAAATTCACAATTCAAATCCAAAAAACCAGACTTCAAGATCAACTCAAGAATCAAAAAAATCTTTTCCACCAAAGAAAAATTTTTCGGAACACAGAAAAAGAAAACTTTGATTCGGTGGTAGATAATATTTTCATATTTCAAAAATCATAAAAAATTTGAAACTAAAATAACAAATCCCAATTTTGGATTAATAACCCTTGAAGGGTTATTTTTCTTATGTCAGAAAATTTATATAATAAAAAAATAAAAAATGAAGATTGCGTATATACATAGTGATAAGAAAACCGGAACCGGTGCCGATTGTATCAATGATTTGATAGTTTTGAAACTCAAAGAACACAATGTAAATGTGCAAAGTTTTTATCCACATCTAACACTACTCGATACACCAATCAATTTTAAAGGAATAAACAATATTCTATTTTTTTATTCACTGCTCGAAAAACGCGATAAAATATTGGAATGTGATATTATTCAAGGGACGACGTATACACCACTTGCTTTTATGCATTTTCTAAAACCAGTGGTGTCGCATTTTGGTTCGACTACAATCGGGTTTCTCAAGGCTGTGCCAAGAACCAATAGCATAGAAAAAGAATGCGCAGATATTTTTTACGCACTAAAAAAAGCAGATGCAATATCAGAAATAAATCTAAAAACTCTTCGTCCGCTCAATGATATTGTCACAATTGAAAAATACGCAGCACAAAACGCAGATTTTATAATCGCCACATCAGAAATTGTAAAAAATGATTTGATTGAAAATGGAATTGAACCAAAAAAAATTGAAGTAATACACAATGCAATCGAAGATTATTGGTTTAATACCGCAGAACAAAAATTCACAAAAAAACCTTCACTTGTTTTTTTGGGTAGAATAGGCGAAGATCCTTTTACTTTAAAAATCAAAGGTTTTGATCGTTTGATGTATTTGTATCAAAAATTTCCTGAATTAAATAAATTATCAATCGCAATGACTCGTAACAAAAAATTGATTTCGTGGATGAAAGACATCATTCCAAACCATCAGGTTGAGTCAAATACAATAAAAACTGATATTCCTAATAAATTAGCCAATCATGCTGGTAGTATTTTGCTTTTAACTTCTCGTTATGAAGGTTTTTCTTTGAGTTTGATTGAAGGAATGTCTCAAGGACTGATTCCAATTAGTTTTCCTGTTTGAGTAGCACCAGAAATAATCCGCAATGGAGAAAATGGTTATATTGTCAATAGTATTTATGAAGCCGAAGAAAAAATTCGTGAGTTAATTGCCAATACAAATCTGAGAAAAAAATTGTGGATAAATGCAAAAAATACAGTTGAACAATTCAAATCAGAAATACTAGTTCATAAAATGATTGCTTTATATAAAAAAATTTGATAAATAAATTTTAAAGAAATTCTTAATAACTAATTCGTGGTAACACGAATAAAGATTTTTTTTACAGAAGTTAGTTATTAAGAATTTTTTTAATTCCAAACTATTGCTTTCCCAATTTTTATAAGCAAATCAGACATTTCTCATAATTTCCCTACATCTTCCGGGGACACTGTTTCCTCAGCAAAAAATTCAGCTCTTTCTATTGCTTCTTCGAGCTTTCTTTTTCATCCAGGAGCTAATATTACCAGGCTTACTCTAGCGTCTTTTTCATTAGTTTCTCTTGATACTAATCATATTTTTTCCATTGGCCACAATAAACGAGTTACTCATGATGCTGTAAGTCAAACTTTGTTGGCCAAATCAATTCTTTTGAGCTTGTTATCTGGAGCTACACTAAGTGTAAAAAGTATCACAAATTCACTGAAACTGATTCAGCCAAGTGCTCAGTCTAATCTACGAGAAATGACAGTTTGTGCTTTTGCTAGATTCATAAAAAAAATCAAAGACGAAGATAATGTTTGCATAAAATTTAATTAGTTAATAAGTACTTGACTACTCAAGTATATTAAAAATATGCTTTGTGTCAAATTTTTTACATTATAAAAATCTCTATCAAATTTATTTGATAGAGATTTTTTGATATTACAAATTTTTGAATTAAAAAAACTACATTCAAGGAAGATTTAGTCACATTCATGACATTACATCTTTCATTCTGTCAGCAGCGATTTCTTGAGCTTTTTTCATTCATTTATTTACAGCTTCTAGGATTGCAGTTTCCATTTTTACTTTATCAGCTAATATTGAAACATCTTCAATTTCTACCTTCACAACTTTTAATTCTCAATCAACAGTAACAATCAATCAACTAACTTCTGCCTCAATATGAATATTGCTCAATTCTTTCTTAATTTTACTAGCTTGTTGTTGAAGTTTAAGTAATTCTTGCATCTTTCAGTAATCCATATTTTTATTATTTATCTTTTAAAAAAACGTGTGAATTATAAGAATATATCAAATTTTTGCAAATATTTTTACAATATGTTAAAATTTGTTCGTGTTAAGTTAAATTATTATATAAACAAAAACAAATATGTGATTTTTTGAAAACCTATTAGAACAAAATAGTTCTAAAAATGGAACAACCTGAAGTGCTCAAACTCAAGGTTCAGGTGTACAAGATGATTCAATTCAAACTCAAACAGAACAAGATGATTGAGTAACTTTAATTATAGACAGTGATATCATTTCCAGCTCAGAAGAATCAGAAGAAGTTGCAAAAGATATTGTTTCTGATTCTTCCGACATAGTTACTGTTTCAGAAGAAGAAACTCCAATTATAACTTTTGGGTCAGAAGAAGCAAAAGAAGAAGCTCCCATTATAAATTTTTCAGATTCTATAGTTAGTGAAATTAGTAATGAAAATTCTCCAGTAATCTTAGAAGAAACCCAAAAAGAAGAAATAGCTCAAGAAGAAACGACTTCAGATATCCAAATCATAGAAGAAGAGTCCATTGAAACTACAAATTCTGCAAATTTTTTAGAAGCGATTTCAGATTCGCAAAATGATGTAAAAGATGAAATTGAAAATGTTACAAAAAATTTAGAATTTTCATTTTCAACAGATGATTCATCTGAAAAACCTGATGAAGAATTTAATGAAGAACAAGAAAATGTAATTGCAGAAATGCAACAAGAACCAGAAATTCAAACGATTGAAGATAAAGAAGAAAATAAAGAGGTTGGATTTTCTTTTAATATGAACATTAGTCCTGATAATACAGAGGAAAATTCTACTATTATAGAAGAAGCACAAGAATCTGAAATAAAAACTTCTACTTTTACAAATAATTTAGAAATAAAAGAAGAATTATCTAGCCTGAAAGATCCAAACAGTATTTTGGCCGAAGCAATAGGTAAATTCAATGCTTTACTTGGAAATCACCAATCCGAAAAGGAAAAAACTGCTCAAGAAATTGAAACTTTAAAATCAGAAATCTCAGAATTAAAATCAAAATCTCAATCACTTTTAAAAAGAGTTAATAATTTGGCTGAGGAAGAAGATAAAGTTAAAAAAATGATAGAAATTCTTGAAAGTCAAAAAATTTAAAATACAATATGTGCGATCGTCATTCTGAACTTGTTTCAGAATCCAAAACTTATAAAATGGATCCTGAAATAAATTCAGGATGACGATTCTTTTTATATCTTTTACTCTTAATTTTATGTCTGAACAACAAAAAGAACAAGTTAATTTGGAATCAATACTAGCTTATACAATAAAGACATGATCATCAGATATTCATGTTGCAGAATGAGATTATTTTGGTTTTAGATTACATTGACATTTATCAAAAATGACTACTTGACCAAAATTATCACGTGAAATGACATTAGATTTAGTAAATCAACTTTTTAAATGAGATCAAAAATTAATAGATAATTTTTTTGAAAGAAGAGATGCTGATTTTGCTTATGTATCAAAAGACTGAACCCCTTTTCGTGTAAACTGATTTCATAAATTATGAAAAATTGGTTTTGTAATGAGAAGAATTGAAAGAGAAGCAAAAAATATGGATGATCTTTGACTACCAAAATGAGTTGAGAAAGTACTTCCAGCAAAACAATGATTATTTTTGATTACATGACCAACTTGATCTTGAAAATCAACAACAATGGTAGCAATAATCGATAGGATAAATGAAACTAGATCAGAACATGTAATTACAATCGAAGATCCAATAGAATTTATATTTAAAGATAAGCAGTGTATTTTCTCCCAAAGAGAAGTAGGAAGGGATACAAATTCTTTTGTAACTGCAATCAGAGCGGCCATGAGAGAAGATCCAGATATTGTAATGGTATGAGAAATGAGAGACACAGAAACAGTAGAAGCAGCTTTAAATCTAGCTGAAACCTGACATCTTGTATTCTCTACCCTACATACTTCATGAAGTGTATCAACAATAAATAGACTTGTTCAATTTTTTAGTCCAGATATTCAGAGTCAAGTAAGAGTAAGACTTGGGGATAGTTTACTTTGAGTTTTATCTCAAAGACTTGTTCCAAGAATGGACACGGGGTGAAGAGTAGCAATTCATGAACTCATGTACGTAACTTCTTGAATCAAAAATCTTATAAAAAGTTGAGATTTGGTTCAAATAAATAACAATATTGAGGTTTGAACACAAGAATGAATGTTATCAATGAAAAAATCTATTTTTAATCTCATAGAACAATGAATAATAAGCCCTGAGGACGCGGCTTGATATTTTGTGAATGATGACTAAAGCAGACCCTCTTACACAGAGGGTTTTAAATTAACTTGAATATTTGAATTAATATAATAAAATAGCAATAATTATCAATAATGTATATCGATGAAAAATATTTTTTTATTTATCCTATGAATATTATTTTTAGCTTTATCTTTTAATATTTGCGATGCCACAGTTACTAATTTAGATGAAGTACTAAAATGAACAAAAAGTGTTCTTATAAACCCTGTAGCATGAAACACGCCAATTGAAAAAGTAGAAAATTGATGATTAAATATTTTGCGTACAATCAAATTAATACTAAGTATAGTTGCATTGGCTTATTTAGTGTATGCAGGTGCCATGATGATAATATGAATGTGAGATGATGGTAAAATGAAAGACTATAAAAAAAGTTTTTATTTTATTCTTGTCTGATTAATGTTTATAAATATCCCTTGAACTTTGTATAGCATTTTTGATATATGAAGAACAATTAATTGAGACACTATAACTGGAATATCTAACTTTAGTTCAACTTGATGAACTAATGTTTTTTATGACAATGCAATATGGAAAACAGAAGTTGAAAATGGAATATTAAAATTTTTAGAATATTGAATTATAGCCATACTTTTTGTATGGTTTATGATAGTTTGATTAAATTTCATGACATCACAATGAAATGATGAAAAGAAAAAAATGGTTAAAAATGATTTATTGATATGGTTTCTTGGTATATTATTTCTATGATCTGTCAAAGTATGGAGAGAGGTTGCAGTAAAAGCAAATATAGAAGTCACTCAAAACTTGTTATTCAACAATCTTATAAATTTAGGAATATTTTTTGCTGGTCCTGTAGCATTATTTTTTATTTGTTGGTGAGGATATTTTTATATTACAGCAGCTTGAGATGAATCCAAAGTAAAAAAATGAAAATTAATATTTTTAAATGTATTTATAGCAATACTTATATTATTAGCAAGCTACACGGTACTTTATGATTTTAAAAATCTTACATTTTAATGATAAAATAAAATGAAAAAACTACTAAAATACCTAATTTTTTTAATTTCTATATTAGGGTCAATTAATTTTACATTTGCAACTAGTTGAACTGTTGTATATACGACAGAATCTTTACCATGATTAGTATGTAATTGTATAAGTAAGGATTGTACAAATGTGGTAACTAGAAAATATGAATGTCAAGTTCTTGATGGTTTTTCTGGTTTTTTGATTACTATTTCAAAGATATTAAAATATTCAGTATTTATAATATCTTTATTATCAGTTTTAATTATCATTGTTTCATGAATACAACTTAGCTTATCATGAATTTCATCAAAAGCTAAAGATTGAGCAAAACAAAGAATATTTAGAGTTATTTCTGGTCTTATGGTATTATTTTTCTTCTGATTAATATTACACCTAATAGCTCCTTGGATATACTAAAAATATATGTAAAAAAATTTGATTTATATATTTTTTCTATATAATGTCTCTGCTTTGAAAAAAACAAGAAGTTATGCCAGGGTAGCTCAGTGGTAGAGCAGAGGCCTGAAAAGCCTTGTGTCGGCAGTTCAATTCTGCCCCTTGGCACCATTAAAGCAAAAAAAAGCAAATAAAGAAACCTCAACGACTAGAGGTTTTTTTGATGTGTGTCGGAGTCTATTAAGAAATGGCTTAAAATAAAGAAAAATAAAAACAAAACCTACGTTACTATTTTAAAATCAATGTAGAAAAAATATTACAGTATATTCCAGATATGGAAATAGAATTAACAGAAGAAGCTAACATAAATTATCAGGTTAAGAAAATGATTTGAAAGGTAATGTTTAAATTGTTGTTGATGTGATTATTAGATAAGGAGAATTATCATCGAAAATGCTAGAAAGTATATATAATTCCCTAAGTTTTAACCAGTTTGCAGATAAATGAAAACAAAAAACAAAACATACAACGTTATCTGACAGACTAAATACAATGGATCATAATTTCCTAAAAACTATTTTTGAAAGATTATATGATAAATTCAAAATATTGCTTGATAAAACCCTCGTTGATTTCAGTCCGATGATAACTATACTGTAAAATAGCATAGTAAAATTTAAAAAAAGTAAAGTGAAATATCAAAAAGCAGTCATGTTACATATGATGTGAGATATTATTATAAAGCCCCGTGCCTTTTAGGCCGGGGACTGAAGAAAGCAACGGGTGTTTATTTTTTCTAATTATTTCACGTCCAATTTAATTCCAGGACCCATTGTGTTGCAGATGTAAACTGAGTCAATGAAATTTCATTTAGCTCATGCGGGTCTTGCTTCTTTTAAGGCGCTGATAAAATATTCAAGATTTTGAACTAGTTTTTCTTTTCAGAAAGAAACTTTTCAGACAATTGAGTGAACATTTCATTGTTTGTCATTTTTAAATTCAAATCTTCAGGCAACGATTTCTTTGATTGTTGCTTGTAAATCATCAGAAACTGTACCAGCTTTTGGACTAGGCATAAGTCATTTTGGTCAAAGAACTTTTGCAACTTTTCCCATTTTTCTCATCATTGCAGTTGTGGCAACGGCAATATCAAAATCAGTTTTTCATTTTAAAACTTCTTCCATAAGATCTTCTCCTCAAGCTATTACTGCTCAGATAGCTAATAAAGCTTTTTCATCTCCAGCATCAGAAAACGCAGCAATTCTCGTAACTTTACCAGTTCCATTTGGAAGAGTAATACTAGATCTCACACCTTGATCAGCTTGTTTTGGATCAATATTAAGATTAAAATGAATTTCAACTGTCGCATCAAATTTTACAGTATTTGTTTTTATTGCTAATTCTATTGCTTCAGCAACAGAATATGTCATATCTTTGTTTACCAAAGGGGCAACTTGATTATATTTCTTACCTCTTTTCATAAGTAATTAAATTTAAAAAATATTTTGGTGCTAACGGACTTTAGTCCTCCCAAACCTTTGAAAAATTAAATCGTCATCTGAATTTATTTCAGAATCCAATCAAATTTTAAGGCGGAATTATTTTATTTTTAAATTGAAAAAATGCAAATTTATTTTGAGTGTTTTTTACACATTTAAAAACCAAATTAAAACTTCATCCATGACTCAAAAAGAAAAGAAGACTAAAGATTGCCTTTAGTCTTCTTGATTGAAAAGTAGATTATTACATTTTGTTAGCCACAGAAAATTTTCCATTTAATCTAAATGTTGCTATTAAATCTCCATTTAATGTCATTAAATGGAGATTTAATTGATCTACTTACAAAAGATATTGATAAAGACTTAAAAAATATCGATAAAGCAATGGAATATTTTTTAGATGATATGGATATTGAAAAATATTTAGTAAGATTGCCTGATATATTACTTAAAACTTTCTAACTCGCCAGAAAGTCTATTGATAAAGCCAAAATTTAAGTTATGATAGAAGATCTTTTGAAACTTATGGGACTGACTACTTTCGAACTCACGGTTACAAACAAAAAAGAGCTTCAGATAAAGCTCTTTGATGTGTTAGATTGATTGATTTCTAATGATAAGTCTATATTGGACCAAGATATTGGATTGGTTATACCTAATAATATTTATATAATTATAAAGTCAAGAGTTTATAGAAACCAATACAGATGCGGAAATGACAAGTTGGTAGGCATGATATAATATTAAAGATAACGAGAGATAGATTCAATATTTTCCGAATCTAACTATCAAATAGATTCTTTAAATAATAATTTGCTCTTGTTCATTTTTTGTAAAACAAGTTTTATGTAGATTATCCATTGTTTCAATTATGTAGATTGCATTATGAGAAAGTATTTTTAATTCTGTTTCTGAAATATAAAAATTTTCTTGTGTATGATGAGCATTACCATGAGAATGAGAATCGCAAATTCGATTTATTTCAATAATTTTATTTTTTAATTCAGTTTTTATAGAATCATCAAAATTTGTTTCTTCAATACTATCATTAAATTCAATTAATCCTGGACTTTGATTTTGTCTTTTACCAGCAATTTTAGCAAATTTGAATGATAAAAAAGTTTCTAAGATTCTTCTTATAAAATTAGGCAGATGTTTTTTTACTTCATTATAAGTTACATCTTTATTTGTATCATCTAAAAAATCTATAAGATTTTTTAACATGAAAAAATAAGGGGTTTCAAAATTATTTAATTCCTCTGGAAGGTCGGATAATTTATCTTTATCTAAGAAGAAGCAAAAAATTTTTCCTGCATGAAATGAATTAAAATATTTTAGAAATAAAAAATTATGACTCAATATTATTAATTGTTTTACATCTTCAAATTTTTCTCTAATTAGGTTTGCAGTGCTATATAATCTATTATCATCAAGACTAGATATAGGATCATCGATTACTACCACAGAATTTTTTATTTTTTCAACTGTATTTATCTCATTTTCAAATTTACTTAAGAAATATGCAAATGCCAATGCTGTTTTCTCTCATTCGCTCAGACAATTCTTTATTGTATTTTTTTCAATAGTTGAGCTTTGATATTTTATTATTATATTTTCATCCTTATTATTCTCATTTATATTAATATCAAAGTGGGTAATTCCCATCTTAATTAAATATTTGGAAATACTTTTCGATTCGGCTTTAATTTTTTTTAATTCATCTGATAGTTTATTTTTTAATAAAGGTATTTCATTATTTTTTATTGATACAATTTTATTAGTATTATTAATGTATTTCTGTATAGCTCATGATTTATGAATAGAATTAAATTCTAATAATATAATTTCTTTATATGTTTTTCTTAGTTGTTCTTCAATTTTATTAGTATCTAATTTCTTTGTTTCTAAAAATTTTAAGATATCATCTTTGAATTTTTTAAACTTTGCTAAAGAAGAATTAAATAAAATTAAATTAGTTTCAATATTTTGAATCTTAGTAAATATATTTTGGATATTATTATTTTTCAATTTCAGGTCATCTTCAAGCTTCTTCAAGTCATCTTTAATATTTGTAAAATTATATTTTTCAAATATATAATCAGTAAGGAACTTAAAATACTTTACTTTAATTTTTTCTAACACTTCTGTGTTTAATTCATATTGATTAACAGTAGCTATAATATTAGATACATCATCTATTTTCTGTTTTAGTTCTTTTACAAAAGCCTCATATGTGTAATCAAAATAACCTTGATAATCTAATAATACAGAATTAATTTTTTCAGAAATATCCGTATCACAAATTGGACAACATTTTATATCTTTGGTATTAATATTTTCTAAAACTGATTTTCCAAATCTAAACCATTTTTCAACGCTTTGTTTATATTGTTGATCTAAAAACAATTCTTGAACATCATTTATTTTTTTATCTAAAACTTCTTTTGAAAGTTGTTGAATATTTTTTGATAAAATTTTATCAGTCTCTTCTAAATTTAATTCAATTAAATCAAAATTAATTTTTCTAATTTCTTCTAGGTCAGTATTTAATTCTACTTGTTTTTTACTTAGGTCATAATCAGTAGATAGAGAACTAATTCTTGTTTCAAGAATTTCAATAGATTCGCTTGGTAATAGGGCACGATTTAAATCTTGAGATTGTATTTTTTTATTTTTATCAGTTAAGATTTTTCCAAAACTAGCACTTCTATTTTTTGTTATATCATCATTTTTTTCATCTAGTTTTTTATTTTCATCCTCTAGTTTATCTTTTTCTTTATCTAAATCTATTAATTGTTTATTTATATTATCAATATGTTTATTTTTAATTTCACCACCAACATTAGAAAATTTTTTAATGTTACCCTTTGTTCAATCAAACACATGTGTTGAAACAAAATTTGAATTAAAAACGTAAATATTTTTACTATGAGCACTATTGGCAGGATATTTAATAGTTGAATTCCCTTGTAAGGTTAATTCAACATTTGAGTTATTGTTATTTTTAATATCATTAAATATTTCTAATTTCTCTTCTTCACTAATAAAGTTAGTATCTGCAAAAAATGAGAGTGAGTTTGAAATCGTTGTTTTTCCAGATCAATTAAAACCAAAAATGATATTACAATTCTGATTCTTATTTCAAAACTGAAAATCTTTTTCTTGAACAATGCTAGAAAATTTTCCAATTTCATTTAGTTTTAGAATTTTTTTAATCATTAGCTATTTATTAAAATTAAATATTCAAAAATTACTTTAATTCTCTAGTCTTCTTTGATAATGTGTCATATGTAATATTGAATCTTCTATTTATATGGCAAGCATTTATAAATGATATAACTAAAGGAAACAAAATAAATATTATTAATATGATCCACGATATCTTTCACCAATAAGCCAAGGTAAGTCAGATGAAAGCTATAACTGAAGCATTATGTAAATTAATCCATTTTGAATGCTTATCATAAACAAGTTTAATAACATCAAAGTGATCACTTCTTTTAATCTGATACAATAGCCTTAATTATATCCATCATTCATTTTGTAATTCTTCTACTCAGGTTTTATAGTCTATAGCTCTTTCTGAATCCACTATTTTAAATTTTATTATATCTCAACTTCTACTATCTTTAAAAGCCATTATTCAGAAATTTCAGAAATAGGTTGTATCGATTAAGAGCATTAACTTTAGTAATTATTTTTAAAAAACTATCACAAACTCTCATTTTTGACTTTCTTTTTTTGAAAAATATTCGTGTAATTCTTTGAAAGTTCATCTTTTGAATTCTTCAAATTTTTTGGTCATTTCTCTTCAGATTACTGCATAGTGGTCTTCTCAAAGATATTCTCCGAGTTCTTTGAGGGTTTTTTCAATTCTGTGGACTGATTCATAAATCACGACAGTATATTCTTTATCTTTGAAAGTTTTTAGGATTGTTTGTCTTCATTTTTTGACTGGAAGAAAACCTAGATACAGGAAGTGATTTGATGGAAGTCACGAACAAACAAGTCAACTTAGAAGTGCAGAAGCTCATGGAATAGGGGAAACTTGAATATTTTCTTCTATTGCTTTTTTGATAAGGACATAACCTGGGTCTGAAATTCATGGAGTTCAGGCATCGCTTATAATAGCTATATTTTTTCATTCTTTTAGTAAATTGATTATTTTATCAACCTTCATATCTCAAGAGTGAGAATGAAAACTGAGAAGAGGTTTGCTAATTTCATAATGTTTTAATAAAACAGAAGAAGTTCTTGTATCTTCGCAGGCTATACAATCAACTTCTTTGAGGATTCTCACGGCTCTATAAGTAATATCTTCAAGGTTACCGATTGGTGTGGAAACAATGTAGAGCATGGGAATTAGTTAAAAGGATAAAGTTAAAAGTGAAAAGAGGGTTTGTAGGGATAGGTTTATAATGGTCTAAAAATCAAATACAAATTTTAATACAGGATTACGCTAATATTTTATTACAGAGTTTCTAATTAAAATAGATTCAGTGTAGACTTCATTTGGTGTTTGGGACCTTAATTAGTTTTATGTAAACACTTTTTGGTTAGATGATTTTTTCTGTTCTAATATCCATATTTTAGAGATTTTACTTTAAAAATCAATAAAAAATATTAAACAAATTTGTTAGCAGATTATGTTAATGAACAATATTTAAACTATCAGGATTAGTTTTTTCTCAAATGTTTTTCAACTTTTCAAGAAAAAAATTATTCAAATTGACCAAGAATTTTTCACCAGTTATGGATTGGTATACCCCATTTTTCAGTAATATTTTTATTAGCAAGATAAAGGAGTTTTTCTAAGGGAGTCTTAGTTGGAAACACTCCTCTATTTTTGATATTTTCCTTATCTGTCTATTAAATCATTCAATAGTATTCGTGGTATAAATAATCCTTCTTAAATCGTGTGAATAAATAAAATAAGTAGATAATTCTGGTCAATTATTTTTCCAAGAATTATCAGAAATTGGATAAGTTTTACTTCATTTATCCTCAAGTTTTACTAGATTTTTTTCAGCTATTTCAAGGGTTGTTGCCTGATATTAAATTTGGGTCTTCCCTAGTTAAGAGTTAAATTTCTCTAAAATTTGTTGTATAATACAGTTTAAATCTAATCAATTTATTCTTGTATATATATCTAAATCGGATTCTTTCAAATATAAATGTAAG
>JAQUZJ010000028.1 GCA_028691375.1 Candidatus Altimarinota bacterium
TGCTAGTTAAAGCATTCCGCAGTGTGATTAGCCCGCTAGGAGTTAACCTAACTCTAAGGCAAAATCAAGGCTTTGTTTTTTATAGGAGAAAAAAGTATTGAGCATATAAGCCGTAGAAACAGACTTCCACTGTATTCTAATGTTTTTTTGTTTTTTGCAAAATTGAAAAAATAAATACAATTGACACATTAAAAATAGGTTTTAATTTTATTAATGTTCCTTTAAGAGAAATATAGCAAAAGTAGTTATTTTTTCAATTTATATTTTTTTAATTTAAAATTGTAGAGTATGTTCAAATGTTCAAATTGTGCTTATGAAGCAGCAAAGTGGAGTGGAAAATGTCCGAATTGTGACACTTGGTCTAGTATGGAGGAATTCACTCAGAGTAAAAAAAGTAAAAAAACTGGGATTTCAGTTCTCAATGAGGATCAAAAGATTTTCTCTATAATTGATGACGCTGATTTAAATATTGAGAAAATCAAGCTTGAAAGTGCTGAGCTTAATAATGTGCTTGGTGGATGAATTACTCCTTGAAGCTTAGTTCTTCTTTCTTGAGAGCCAGGAGTAGGGAAATCGACTTTGACTTTGCAGATAGCTGATTGGTTTGGGAAGCCGAATAATAATGTGATTTATGTTTCAGGAGAAGAAAATGCTTATCAGATTTCTGATAGGGCAAAAAGGCTCGGAATCAAGAATTCTTATATAAAAATTTTTAACTCAAATATTTTAGAAAATATCTTGAAAGTACTTGAAGATGATGATTCGGATCTTGTGATTATTGATTCGATTAGTATGATTTACTCGGAAAATCTTGATTCAAATTCCGGAAGTGTTTCTCAAATTAGATATATCACCGAAATTTTTATGAATTTTTGTAAAAAAGCTAAAAAATCTGTGATTTTGATTGGTCACGTAACTAAGGATTGAACGATATCTTGACCAAAAACTCTTGAACATCTTGTTGACGTTGTGCTTTATCTTGAGGGAAATAAATACGAAAATTATAGGATTCTTCGTAGTATGAAAAATAGATTCGGACCAACTGACGAAATTGGGATTTTTGATATGACCGAGACCGGTCTCCAAGATGTCAAAAATGTTGGTGTAGAATTCATTAGTCAAGACAGCAAATGATTAAGCGGAAGAAGTCTTGTGATGACAATTGAATGAACAAGACCAATCCTAATCGAAATCGAAGCCTTGACGACTTACACGAAGTTTGGGTATCCGAAGAGATCTTCAAGATGAATCGCCTCAACAAAACTTGATTTACTTATCGCTGTAATCAACAAATTTACAGATGTAAAACTCGAAAGTTATGATGTTTATGTGAATATCGGAAGATGACTCAGTATCCAAGAGCCATGAATTGACTTATGAATTATAGCCTCAATTATTAGCTCAAAAACCTGAAAACCGCTCGATGATATAGTTTTTATCTGAGAAGTTTCCTTAACTTGAATTGTCAAAAATGTTATGAGACTCAAAAAAAGGGTTGAAGAAGCAAAAAAACTCTGATTTAAAACAATAGTAATCCCAGCCTGAATTGAAATTGATGCGAAAATTTCAAAAGATATAGAAATTTTGAAAGTAAAAAATGTGAAGGAATTAGCAGTGTTAATAAAATAATTACAACATTTTGCTTAAATAATTTAGAAATTAAGTGTTAGAAGTTTTTCTAGTTAATGCCCTACACAAATTCCTTCTCTAAACTAAAATTATTTTCTTCCTCTTCATTTCCTCCAAGAAAAGATCCTGATTGAATATCCCAAAGTTTTTTGTATTTTCAGTTTTTCTTGGTAAGTAATTGCTTGTGGGATCATTCTTCAACAATTTTTCAATCTTCAAGAACAATTATTCTATCCATTTTCATTACAGTTGATAATCTGTGTGCAATTACAATGGTAGTCTTGTTTTTCATTGCCACATCTATGGCTTCTTGAATAAGTTTTTCGGACTCAGAATCAAGACTAGAGGTGGCCTCATCAAGTAGAAAAATTTTAGCATTTTCAAGAAGTGCTCTTGCAATGGCGACTCTCTGTTTTTCTCATCCAGACAATTTTACTCATCTTTCTCAAACAAAAGTATCGTATCAATACTTAAGTTTACTTATAAATTCATGACAACGAGCAAGCTTTGAAACTTCTACAACTTGTTCTTTTGTGGCTTCCGGATTACCATATTTCATATTCTCAAAAAGACTTCTATGGAAAAGTACAACGTCTTGAGGAACGACACTAATATTTTGTCTAAGGCTATCCTGAGTCACGTTTTCAATATTTTGCCCATCTATTAATATTTGCCCATCATTTATATCATGAAATCTCAAAAGAAGTTTTACAATGGTTGATTTTCCTGCTCCAGATAATCAAATCAAAGCCACTTTCTCTTTTGGTTTGATTTTAAAATTCAAGTCATCAAAAACATTAGCTCCGTTTTTATAACCAAAAGTTACGTTCTTAAATTCTATTTCTCACAAAGAAACTTTAAGTTCAATTGCATTTTCTTTATCTTTTATACTGTGTTTTGTTTCAAGAATTTCTATCATTTCACTAGATTCTCAGAAAAATTGATTTATTCTCCTAAAAACTCTCGATAAATCCCACATTCTTTGGCTAATCGAAATTATATACATCTGAACCAAAAATATTGTTCAAATTGTAATTATTCATTTATCAAGCGACACTATACATATATAAATTATTATAAATTGCACCAAATTGACAATAAATCATGAAAATCACCTCGCCCAAGAAGACAATATCCAACATTTTCCTGTAATTTCTTGCCAATCACTAGTTATATTTGTAAAATTATGAAATTCTCTTTTTAAAGATCAAAAAATTTTGATATTATAGTTATTTGTTATTGTATCAGCTAAAAATCAAGAAATTCTGGAATCATATTCATTTGATGAAATTTCATATTTATAAATTCTTTTATACAAAATAAACTGCAAAAATACATGAACAACAATCCAAATTAAAAATATCAATCCAATAGTCACGCTTTCTCTAAACAAAAAAATCATAATAATAAATACATCAAATGACGTAGATAAAATATCAAAAAACAAAATATCTATAAATTTTTCATATCAACCTACAAGCTTATTAACCTTTTTAACCAAAGATCAAGTAAAAGTGTTATTGAAAAAATCTTGAGAATGCCTATGTAAATAATCGAAACATTTTAGATAAATATCTTTCATCACGTTCAATTCCAATCTAGTTATAGCATAATCAAAAAATCTCCATATAATGACAGTAAAAATTCTTAAAGCAAGAATTAATAAAACTATCTTTATCGCTCAGGAAATTATACTTTCTTTATTTATGCTATTAATAGTAGAAAGAATATCTATCATATTTTTAAAAATATATGGTATTACTGCTGAGACAATAGAATTTGACAACAAACCCAAAATCATCATAAATAAGATGACTCTATATTTAGATGTCCATCCCCAAAAATATCTCAAAATTGTCGAAACTTTTACTGTCATGTTTATTTTTAATTTACTTAAATAATTTAGCGAACTCGATATCACCGATCAAGACCGAGGATAAAAGGCATTTTAGCTGACTTGGATTGCCACAATTTTTCTACAAAAAACTTCACAATGACGCATGTCTTATTTTATTTTGTTCTTTTAGTTCTCCCTTATTAGAAAAATGGGGTCTTAGGGGGGTGAATGTAGTGATTCACTACAGACAAGCAATCATTTACCAACTGAAACTTCGCCCCCCTAAAACTTTTGGTACTTTTGGTTACAAAAGTACAGGAGTTAAAATAATTAATAAGGTTGCAAAGCCACAATATATGGAAGATTCCAAACTAAATCTGAACTGACTAACATCTTTATTTCTAATTTTATTTTATACGCTCATAAAACATCCCGAACCAGCGTTTTTAATTATTTCTAAAGTCTTTTTGTAAAGCTCATCATAACCTCATTCTTGAGCCATTTTTCTGAGTCTGTTAATTGAGGTAATATACCTCAATCTTACAAGTTCGCTGAGTATATCATAATTTAGTGAATTATGATATTTTTTTAGAAATTTATTTATGAGATAATAATTTATTCAATCACCTGATTGAATAATTAAACTATCCAACAAAGCAAGCTCTTTTCCTGCAACTTTAAAATTAATTCATTCAATTTCTACATTTTCTACAAAATTAAAAAACTTATTAAAAATGTTTTTGTTATCTGATTTAGCTCATGATTTTATGGATTTAAATGTAACAGAACATTTTTTGGAAATCTTCCATTTTTTGTTTAAGTCCTTATTATAGACTACAATTTCTTCGGGCAAACTATAATCCTTGAGTAATATTTCTAACGATTTAATGCCTCAAATGTGACAATTTCATATAATATTTGTCGAAATTATCTTCTTGAGAATCTTCCAGTAATTGTCATCAACTACATGATTTTCATCTAACTTAACATTTTTGGTATTAATATAAAACAAAGAATTCTTGATGGGGAAAATCGCGCCAGAAGCTTTGAGTAAATAAATTGTTTTATAAACCTTGTTTATATTTTTTTTATTGTCCGGTGAAAAATCTGGATCGATGATTTTACCTATATCATACATGTCAAAAATCTTTCATTCGCTTTTCGACAGTTTTTTAACAATTTTGTCAAAAGTTATCATATGAGTTATTGCTTAATTTAAAGGTAAATTGTACTATATTAATATTCATATTTTTACTAGATAAATCTTATCTATTTTACTATAAAAATCAAATCTTTTTTTCCAAATATTTTTATAAAACGTATAAGATTATTTAAAGTAATTTGATATTTAAGAGAAAATAATTTATTAAAAAGTTTTTGACATAAACCTGATTGTAAAAGAAAAACTAACCAAAAAATCATTGTATACAAATATTATCCTGTTCTTCCACCAAAAACAATAAGTTGTTTTTGGCTTACCCAAAAGAAAAAATACTCTTGTAAAAAATATTAAAATTTTAGGTTAAATGGAAAATTTTCTGTTAGACAATTATGACTTCAAAAATTGAAAAATAAAGAAAAAATAATAGAATCTTACATTCTAAAGTCAAATACAACTTTTCATCTCTTCTTCGATAACTTCATTAGATGTCATAAATCATAGTCTTTTTCTTGGGCGATTATTAATTAGTTTTACATAACGTTCAATATCTTCTTTTGTTACAGTTGAAAAATCAGTTCATTTAGGTATATATTCTCTTAAAAGCCCATTCATACAATGGTAATAAATTACTTTTCTGAAATAAATATACCAATCATCAATTATTTTTAGATTTAATTTCAATAATTCAGCAGTTTTTGTTGCTGTCGAATCAAGTGCAAAACACTTGATAATTTCTTTGGTTTTAGAATTATCAAGTCTTGCTCATTTTCTGTATCTGTTTTTTATCTTCATAGTGCCAATATACTAATAATATTTTTAGTCAACTGGGGAAGACTCTAATTAATTGTAAAAAGTTTAAAAAAAGTTAGATGTATTTATTATCTAACTTTTAGTGTTTACACAAAATTTTTTACAGTCTCTAGAAAAAATCATCTAACCAAAAAGTGTTTACATAAAACTAGTTAAAGTCCCACAAATTATTGAAATATTTAATCACAATCTTCTTCAAAAAAATATGGAATAGTAGGAATCTCTCATTTATTTTTTGTTTTTGTTCTAGAGATATTTTTTAGTTTATTTAACATTGTATTCAAGTCCTCATATCTTTGTAAGGTTATTGAGGTTTCATTATATTTTACAATAATATTTTTATTGTTTCTTTTTGCTTCTTTTAAAACATTTTTTAGTATATGAAATATTTCATTAAAATCTCAGAATACTTCTATATAGGTAAAATCAGGATTATCAGTTTTTAGGAAAACACTGTATTGATTAGAAAAAATATTCCCCAATTCTTTATAAGAATTTCAATTAACTATTTTTTTCAAAAATTTATTTTCAGTAAATAACATAATAGGAGTCATTAATAATAAATACCTCGTTATTTTACAACAAGGTACTTAATATTTACTTAAATTTAAGACAAATTTTTAATTAAGCTAATAAAATCTATTGATTTCCTTGATTAAATAGATTTTTTATTCAATCCAAATTCATACTTCATTTAAGTTCTTCAAATTTTTTCTTAGTGGCATCAGAAACTTTTTTATATCAATCTTTTACAGAATCCAAATAATTGTAAGTATTTATTTTTGAAAAATCTTCCTTAAAATTATTCTTTTGTTCTTCTGTTAAAGCTGTTTCTTCTATTAATTTTGTAACTTCTTCTTTTAGTTTGATATTATCTTCAGTATTTGGATAATAATTTATCATCTGGTAAAAATCTAATAATTTAGTATTTACCAATTCTTTATTTTTTGAATCTCTAATAATCTTTTTTAGGCTTTCCAATTTTGAGATATTTTTCTTTACAAGAATTTCATAAAACAATTCATCAATATTATTAGCTTCTTCCACAATAGCATCTTTATTCATAGATTGTTTTATGCTTCAAATAAATCATTTTTCCTGATAATTGTTTTTTATAGTACTTTCTGTTTGATTCACTTTATCTTTTATAAAATTTATATCTTCATTTTGATTTGCTTTTATCCAAGTTTCATCAAGATATTTTTTTGATAATTCTAAGTAATCTGTCAATGATAGAACTTTTCATTCTGATATAATGTATTCTTTATTTTTCTTTTCATCTCTAAGTGAAACATCATGTTTAACAGCGTTTATATAATTCTTTTCAAGATTTAGTTCAAATACTGTTCATCTTACAGCAGCAATCATGTTTCAGTTATCATAACTTTCTTTAAAATATGAACCACTCATCATATATCTTATGACATTTGACCATGTTTTTCATTTTTCTAGATCAAACTTAATTTGTATTCAACTCAAATTTTTGTTTACATTCATATCATTGATAAGCAGAGATGAATCTGGTCAAACTCTAGTTATACTTCAATCAGGCCAAAATATTGTTGCTTGTCATTTTAGTACAGTTTTCACCCTATATCATTTTTTTATTCAAATTTTTTGTGTTCATGTGAGCCTGACAATTTTACCATCAGATTTAATAACTAAAGTCGTTCAGGTTAAACTTTGAACAAAAGGTTCTATGGTTTCGTTTTTTATTATTGAGGCAGATGAATTCGAAGTAGATTCAAATTCCACAAGAAAAATCAATAATATTGCTATTATTGCAACAGATAATAATATTAGTACTTTATTTACTTTAACTAAATTTGTCACTTTTTTAATCATAGTTAAATTTTAATGTTATTGTGATAATAATATAAAAACCGAAAAAAACAAAACTTTGTTATTTCAAAATTAATTATATAAATGTTGGCTTAATATATGCTTAATAAAATAATTAAGTTAAAAAATCTTAATGTTGTTGGAGGACCTTTATCGGCAATAGCAGGATTATACTTTTTTGTATTGTGAAAATTTTTATTGATTTCAAAGTAAATAAAACTAGAATATATTTACTTTAAATAATTATAGGCTCTTGTATGGATATATTTTCTCATTGACTTTGGTGATGATTGGTAACATGAAGAAAGCACAAAAAACAATTTTATGCTTCTTTTATAATATGAATGTTACCAGATTTAATACCATTTTGAATATTATTTGTTCTTACTTTTTTATGAATTGTGAATTTACCAGCATGACAACAAAATAATGTTTCTTGAATTCCTTGATATATTTTCTTTCTGTATGCAGTTACACATAGCTTAATAATATTTGCTATAGTTTTTTTTGTAACTTTTTTAATTTTAAAAAAATTTTATTTACCATTTATAGCTCGGTTTTTACATATAATTATAGATATACCTACACATTCTCTTAAGTTTTTTCCTACGCCTTTTTTGTGGCCAATATGTGATTTTAAAATTGATTGAATTCCTTGGTCAAATCCTAAGATTTTAATTTCAGACCTAATAATTTTATTTATTTTATATTCTTGGATTTTTGTATTAAAGAAAAAGAAACAGTACTACAAAAACATTAAATTAAAGTAATTTCTTTATAAACGCACTATATGAATAAAATTTTAAAATTATTATTTCATACTTTTCATAATATCTGTAAAATGGACAGTGTATTCTTTAATTTAAAAAATGAAGGATGTTTCAAAATTAAAAGATGAAGAAGTTTTAAAGCTTGTCATATGAAATATTGATTATTTTTCTGAAATTATTATAAGATATGAAGAAAGACTTCTTAGATATATTATAAGGATAAGCTTTCTTGATATTGCTGATGCGGAGAATCTTTTGCAAGAGGTTTTTATAAAGGTATATAAAAATATTCATGATTTTGACTTTAAATTTCCTTTTTCGAGTTGGATATACCGTATTGCTCATAATGTTACAATAGATTATTATAGAAAAAATAAAAAATTTATAAATAATATTGTTTGACAAGACAGTGAAGAATATGAAAAAATAATTTCAAATATTGAAAGTGATAATAAGCCAGATAAGGTTTTTGAAAATAATGAAAATAAAGAAATTCTTTATAAAGCTTTACAAAAATTAAAAGTCAATTATAAAGAAGTATTAATACTAAAATTTATAGAAGGAAAATCATATGAGGAAATTGGCGAAATTCTTATGATTTCCATAGGCACAGTTGGAACTCTTATAAATAGAGCCAAAAAACAATTAAAAGAAGAATTAGAAAAATTAAATTTTAATTTGTAGATTATGAAAGGAACTGCTTCGAAAGTTCTTGAAAAAATCAAGAAAGAAAATATAAGACCTACACCAAAAAGTTTTTTTTTAACCAAAAGGGTTTTGATTGCCTGAATTATTTTGTTTGCTATTTTTTTAGCCTTCTTATGTTTAAATTGAACTATTTTTGATATTGTAGAAGGCATGGAATCAAAAAATTTACCGAACAATATTTTTTATACAATACCTTTTTTATGGCTGATTGTATTAATTGCTACTATTTATTTTGGATGTAAACTTTTTGGTAAAACAAAAACGGGGTACAAATATAATAAAAAACTGATATTTTGAACTAGTATAGGTATATTTTTAATAACTTCTTTTTTTTCTTATCTTTCTGGTATTTATTCTAGTGTATATTCAATAAATGAAAAAATGCCGTTTTATGAATCAATGAGTTTAAGACATGAATTTTGGTCTAGAGCAGAAGAATGACTTATTGCAGGAGAAATTATTGAAAAAAATGGAAATATTTTGATATTAAAAGATTTGGAGTGACAAATATGGTCTGTGGATATAGGAAAAGCCAGTAATCAAGACCATGTAGATCTTATTAAATGAAATAAAATTAGATTATTCTGAAAAAAACAAGATAATTCTAATTTTTTAGCTATAGAACTTAGAGTTTGGTGTAATTGTTGTAAAATGAAAAAAGATAAAGATAAAAAATGTATGATGAATGAATAGTTTTTTGAAATAAAAAAACAATATTCTATTCTAAAAATCAAATACAAATTTTAATACAGGATTAAGTTAATATTTTTGTCACTGAATTTCTAGTTAAAAATAGATTCCTTATTTACTGTCCAAAAAAAGAGTCAATATTTAGCTGAATAATATTTCCAGGCTCTTTTAAAAGGTCTTTTTCAAGTTTTGTTTTTTCTCTTGCTGTAAGATTCTTTGATAAATCTTTTGGTCTTTATTAGACATCTTTCTTTTTTCAAAGTCTTAATCAGTTTAAGCCTTTAGCTTTATATATTTTCATACGGCTTGAAAGTACAGAATCAGCTATTCACTGTATTTTTGCAACTTCCTTTGTAAAAAAGACTCTAATTAAAGTCTCTTTCTATTTTATGTAATTAACCGCAAGGCAGAAGAAAAGTTTATCTGTTTTATAATTTTGGTGCCCGAGGCGGGAATCGAACCCGCACTCTATTGCTAGAACGAGATTTTGAGTCTCGCGTGTCTACCAATTCCACCACCCGGGCAAAAACAAATTAGCGCGTAAAGCATATTAAAAAATTATAAAAAGTCAAAAAAATTAGACTTTAAAATAAAAGTAAATAATATGTAACGACCAATTAAGCTTTAAATTTTAACTTTAAAGAAAGATTTTATGAAATTTAATTTAGACAATGTAGTACAGGAATACAAAAACCTGTGAAAAGAGCTTGAAAATCCAGAAATTTACACTGATATAGACAAAATGAAATCTATAAACCAAAAAAGAAAAAGTCTTGAAAATACTGTTGAACTTTACAAAGAATACAAAATGACTTGGGATAATGTAGAGGAAGCAAGAAATATTCTAAGAACAGAATCTGATGAAGAAATGATGGAAATGGCAAAAGAAGAAATTAATTCGGGAGAACCAAGAATAGAAGAACTCGAAGAAAAATTAAAAATTACACTTATTCCAAAAGATAAAAATGATGACAAAAATACTATTCTTGAAATAAGAGCTGGAACTTGATGAGAAGAAGCAGCGCTTTTTGCGTGAGAATTAGCTGAAAGTTATTTGATTTTTGCAAAAAATGAATGATTTGACACGGAAATCCTAGAAGAATCAAAAAGTGAAGTTGGTTGATTAAAAGAAATAAGTATTAAGATTTCCTGATTTTGAGCTTATTCGAGATTCAAATTTGAAGCCTGAACTCACAGAGTACAAAGAATTCCGGAAACAGAAAGCAAGTGAAGGGTGCATACTTCTGCAATTACTGTTGCAATTTTACCAGAAGCTGACGAAATAGATATCAAATTAAATGATGATGATCTAGAAATCACAACTTGTCGTGCATCTGGAGCAGGTTGACAACATGTAAATAAAACCGAATCGGCAATTCGTATAGTACACAAGCCAACTTGATTATTTGTAGAGTGTCAAGATGAAAGAAGTCAGCTTAAAAATAAACAAAAAGCTATGGGTATTTTGAGATCTCGTGTATATGCACTAGAAGAAGAAAGGTTAGCTAAAGAAAGATGAGAAGAAAGACTTGCCCAAATCGGTAGCTGAGACAGAAGTGAAAAAATTAGAACTTATAATTTTCCACAAGATAGAGTTACGGATCACAGAATCTGAGCAAATTTTTCCAATCTTCCTGGTATCATGGCTTGAAATTTAGGTGATATGATTGACAGCTTAAATATTGCCGATCAAACCAGAAAAATGGAACAATTGAATGAGATAAAATAACAAATTTGTAAAACTTAAAAGATATAATAAAATGTGTTGGTTTAAAGACCAGATGACTTGATATTAATAATAAACAATGTTTATGAGCCAACAAAAAATAAAAAAATCTAAGTTTCTAAAATTTAATTTTTCTTCTGGTTTTACTCTCATAGAACTAATAGTTGTTATAACTATCTTGGCAATATTATCTACAATAGCATTTATCAGTTTTAGTGATTATAATAAAAATGCTAGAGATAGTATTAGAATTAGTGATTTATCCAGTATAAATAAGGCTTTATGAATATATCAAACTACAAATTCTATTTTACCTTTTCCTGATGGATATCTAGAATTTAAAGATATTGCTTGAACTATCAGTTATCAATGATCTATAGAAGATAGAGTATCTAATATCTTATGAATAGGTAAAGTAATAAAGGATCCTTTAGATAATAACTATTATGTTTATACAGTGAATCCAAATAGAAAAAGGTGACAAATATTGTGATATTTAGAATCTACAAATAATGCAAGTTATACATCAACACTATTTTTTATAGAAAATGCTTACGCAGATGTTAATGTTGATTTAGTAAAAAGATATACATACACCAAATGAGATTATGTATGAGTGTTTTTAAATAACACAACCAATCAACCTATAAACTATAATGATTGATCTTGATGAATCATTAATTTATCCACTACCCATAGTTGAACTATATATAAAGCTATACTATCCAATAATTCAAATATTTCTACTACTCCTACGTGAACTTGAATTACTATATGAAATAAAGTGAGGTTATTTGTAGCTTCTAATAGTCCTGCATCTAGTCAGTATCCTCGGTGTGATACTTCTGATATAACTTTATCCAACTGACAAGTTTGGGCTGCTTGTAATGTATGAGCTACAGTAGCATTTACCTGAATAAGTCTTGCCAATCTTGCATGATCAACTGATCCGTATAGTGATTTAAGACCTACTTTATGAAGCTATTTCCAATGGTGAAGGAATGATGACATAACTTCAACTTCTATAACTAATGTTCTTGCTTCTGCCTGAACATTGTCAAACACTGTTTGACATACAAATTTTATACATAATTGGTGGACTAGTGCTAAAGGTAGCTGGATATCTACCCCAGATAATAATCTATGGTGATGAAGTTGAACTACTGGGACCTGATGAACACTTATTTCTCAGTGATCTCCTGCTATTATGCAATGACCCTGTGCAACTTGATATCATGTTCCAACTTATAAAGAGTGGTGTAATGCCATAAATAGCATTGACCATTCTATTGAATGTTATACTATTGCAAACAGCGGATCACTTCGGCAATACCCTGCAAGTATACTATCAGAACTTAAATTACCACCTGCGGGTAATCGTGGTATAGACTGAGCTTCTACTTGATATGAAGTAGGAAATCGGTGATTTTATTGGTCAAGTACCCCTGCTTTCAATACAGATGAATTCGCTTATACAGCTTATTTTCTAGATTTTCATACACCTGGTAATGCTCTTCGTACAATGTACCACAGAGGTCAGTTCAATGGTTACAGTGTACGTTGTTTAAAAAATTAAAAATTAGTTTTAATCAAAAATTCATTTGTTTTTTTCGGCATTATCATTAAAATAGTGCCGTTTTATAGAAAATTTTTATTAAATAAATCATAAAAATATATGAAATCTCAAGCAAAAAATTTGATTACAGATATACTTATCCCGACAGTTATCGACAAAACTCCTTCATGAGAAAGGGTTTATGACATTTATTCAAGACTTTTAGAAGATAGAATAATTTTTCTTTGAGATGCGATTGATTCGGCTGTTGCTAACACTATTATCGCACAATTATTATTCTTAGAAAAACAAGACCCAAAAGCTCCAATTACAATTTATGTAAATACTCCAGGATGACATGTGACTGCTGGACTTGCAATTTATGATGTTATGCAATACATTCAATGTGATGTTGTGACAGTCTGTATTTGACTTGCTGCCTCAATGTGAAGTATAATACTTGCCTGATGAACAAAATGAAAAAGATATTCACTGCCAAATTCTGAAATTATGATTCACCAACCTCTTGGTTGAGCAGAATGACAAGCTACAGAGATTAGAATCGCAGCCGAACATATTATCAAAACCTGAGATGTTCTATACAAGATCCTCGCAAAACATACAGGAAAAGATGTTAAACAAGTAGAAAAAGATTGTGATCGTGATCATTATATGACTTCCGAGGAAGCTTTAAAATATGGTTTGATTGATAAAATCATTGTTAACCAAAAGAAAATATAATTATTAAAATATATAAAAATATGCCCTTTTTCAATTTGTTTTGTATTTTTATATTGTATTCATTTTTTTGATGGTGTGTTGAAGTTCTTTATGCTTTTTTTGCAGAAAAAAAATTCGTAAATAGATGACTTTTGAAATGACCATTCTGCCCAATTTATGGGTTTT
>JAQUZJ010000089.1 GCA_028691375.1 Candidatus Altimarinota bacterium
AATATCTCAAGAAAGTTTTATTTGCTCAATTTCCTGTTCAAAAATCTGTTCATCTTTTTGCAAATCTAAAGAAATTGGTTCTTTGATTTTTTCATCTTTATTTAAATCAGAAAATATTTTAATCTTCTCTGTTTGTTCATCTTTTTTTTCTTCTTGTTTAGGTTTTTCAAGTCAAAGGGAAATTTTTGTTTGTTCAATTTTTGTAACAGATATATTTCCTAGTTCTTGCAAATTTTCTTCATTATTATAATTCTTCTTCATAGAAAGATTATCATTTCAAAGCAAAGAATTAAGTGATATTTTTGTACTAAAGTCAGTATTTTCCCTCTGTTTTTTGGTATTATCCACTTTTTCTACTTGTTGATTTGACTTGTTAAAATCAGATGAAACTACACTTATATTTTTTTGAGTTTCATCTTGATTTGTTTGTATTTCATTTTGATTAGTTTCAACAGAGATATCATCTCCTGCTTCTTTCTTTATTTTACCTAAAGAACTTAAATCTAATGGAGCCATAAAACAATAATAAATTTATTTATACATATTGCAATTATAAGATATTAGTGATAATAAATCAATTATCTAAAACAATAAATAATTGACAAAAGTTAATTATAATTGAAAATATTTGGCTTATTACTAATAATACACGGATTTTTAGCTTTAAAATGAGTAAATTTTAATTATTTTTTATAAAAAAATTAATGTTGTCAAAAATAAGAAAGCAATAATAAAGCTTGATTTATAAAGACGAAAAAATATAATCAGCATAATAAAATTAAATTCACAATATCTTAAGAAATTTAATTACTATATTTGTAATATTATGACAATAAAAAAATTAGAAACCAAAAAGATTAAATGGATAGATTTAGTTAATCCTACAGACAAAGAGATAGAAGAAATTATGGAAAAATATAATTTTCATGAACTTGACAGAGAGGCTGTGGTTGAAGAAAACCAAAGAGCAAGAGTTGATACATATGAAGATTATCTTTTTGTAGTTATGCATTTCCCAAAATTTGATATGAAAAATAAAAGATATTTTAATAACGAATTTAATGTCTTTATATCAAAAAAATTTCTTATTACTATAAGATGGTATACGGCTAGTTCAATAGAAAAAATCTTTGAATCTTACAAAAATAAAGATAAAGGTGAAATAAATACATGATATATTTTGTATGATATGATTGATGCAATGCTTGATAAAAGTTTTAAATTATTGGACAAATCTGACAGAGATGTGAGAGAAATAGAATCATCCATATTTGGACACTCCAGAAAAAAAGAAACCATCAGCGATATAATGATCAAAAAAAGAAATATAATAACTCTAAAACATATGCTAGAACCTCAAATACCAGTTTTCAAAATATTAGAACTTAGAATGAATACAATGTTTAAAGATGAGGTTGAGGTATATTTTGAAAATCTTATAGATAAACTAGAAAAAATTGTATCAGAAATTGTAATAATACAAGAAAATGTTGAATCTGTAGAAGACACGCTAAAATCTTTGTTTGATTTACAAACTAATAATTCTGTTAGATATTTGACTATTTTTTCTGCTTTTATGCTTCCGCTTACCCTTATTACCTGATTTTTTTGAATGAATTTGGAATTATGATTATTTAATCATTATGCTGTGTTTTGAATATTTACAGGAACTACAATAGTTATGCTTTTAATATTTATTTGGTTAATCAAAAAAAACAAATTATAAAATGATAAAATTTTTAATTTTTTGAGATATCTTCTGACGCAACTGAAGAAGGCTTTTAAACAAGTTCTTGCCTGGATTAAAAGAAAAATATGATCCAGATTTTATTGTATGAAATAGTGAAAATTTGTCTTCTTGAAAATGACCAACACTAAAACATATCAAAGAACTTGAAGAAATATGATTTGATTGTCTTACTTGATGAGATCATATTTTTACGAATATAAAGGATATTCATAACTATTTAAATAATAAAAATTGAATACAAATAAGACCACTCAATTATTTTGAAAGCAAACACTTTACTGCCCCATGAAAATGATATAAAATACTTGAAAAAAACGGAAAGAAAATACTTATTGTCAATTTAATTTCTTGAAATTTAAAAGATCTTGTGGATAATCCCTTCTTAAGAGTAGAAAAATTACTTGAAGAATTAAAAGAAAAATTTGATGCAATTATAATTGATTTCCATAAAGAATTTACATCCGAAGGCTATATGCTGAGTTTGTTTCTTGATTGAAAAGTAGGTCTTGTTTATTGAACTCATACTCATATTCAAACAAACGATGAACATATTTTACCAGGTTGAACCTGAATGATAAGTGATGTGTGAATGATTTGAGCATATAATAGTTCTATTGGCCAAAGTTATGATTCAAGAATCATATGATTTCTTTCTTGACTGCAACTATTTGCAAAACCAGAACAAGATATGTGACCTTGAGTTCTATTTGGAATATATGTAGAAATTAAAAAAAATAAATGTGTTAAAATTGAAAAAATAAGAATAGAGGAGTAAAAATTTTATTTTATAATGGGGGTTTAAAATAATGATAGAACAAAAAACTAGGGAATTCTGGGATCAGAAATACAAGGAAAAAAGATCTTACTATCAACTAAAAGGTGAATTGGAAGCTGTACTTAGAGAAGTGCCAACTTGAAGTTCTATACTTGATGTATGATGTTGAAGATGAGAACTTATAGAACAGTTTTGGAAATCTGGGAAAAATTATAGAGCCCATTGAATAGATCTTTCTCAAATCGCTATAAAAGATTCTAGGGATGAGATAAAACCGTTTTTGAAAACTTGTGACTTAGAAACTGACAGAATTTGATTTTATGACACTATTATTTCAAAATTTGCCGTAAAATTTTTTAGCAAAAAAGCTCTTTTAAAAATCAAAAATAGTTGTAAACAATTTA
>JAQUZJ010000090.1 GCA_028691375.1 Candidatus Altimarinota bacterium
AATCTGAAGAATATAAAAACATTGAAAATATTCTAGATGGGTATTGAATTAAAAAATATTTTGAACAACAGGATTTTTATAATTCAGAAGAAGCTAAAGTTAAATTTGAAGAAAATGAAAAAAACATTGAGCAAGATGAAAAAGAATGAAAATATCGTAATCAAGAATTTTATAGTCAACTTTTTTTGAGTGAAGATGCATTGAAATCATTAGAAAAGGAAATTGAAGAAACAAAGAAAAAACTTGAAGAAAAAGAAGAAAACCTAAAAGAATTAAATAATCAATTAAAAACTGCAAAAAAATCTAGTTCTAAATTAAAATGATTTAAAGCTATAGAATCAAAACAAAAAATAATAACATTACAACAAAATATAAAAGAAGTAGGTAAAGAAATATCAAAATTACAAAAAATGATTACAGGTTTGGAAGAAGAAAAATCTGCCAATCCAGAACAAACTTCTGATGATTATAATACAAAAGATGTGAAATTCGAAGTGTTAAAAAACCTGAATTCTGTGCTTAAGGACATTATAGTTGACAAAAATAATGATGAAGATAAAAAATCAAACAAAGAAGAAAATTCAAAACCAGAAATAATTTTAAGTAAAGATGATGTGAAAGATATTTTTGAAGTATTAGAAATCACTCCGGTAGCATCTATTTATAATCAACTATGAAAAGCTCTAAATTCTCTATTTAGATATATTACCAATCCTGAGTTTATAGAAGAGATATCAAAAATGTTGGAATCTAAAAAATCAGAATGAGAAGAATTTAATACCATAAAAGCCAAGAAAACCTTTTTTTCTAGAAAAATGAAAGCAGATATTTTGCCAAAAATTTTAAAGATGTATTGAGAGCAAAAAAAATGAAATAAAGAAAAAAGTTTAGATTTGGCAATCGGTGTTGTAGATGATATATTGGTATTAATTAATTGAACAAAAGAATTTAATTTAGCAGACAAATTCCAAAAAGAATTTGAGGATATTAAAGCAAAACTGGAAGAGGACTTAAAAAATATACAAATTCAAAATATGTTAGATGAAAATAAGATTGTTGATACTCAACAACCTGAACCAGAGACT
Source organism: Candidatus Altimarinota bacterium (assembly GCA_028691375.1). GTDB lineage: Bacteria > Patescibacteriota > Gracilibacteria > BD1-5 > UBA2023 > STD2-258. Next base: position 1,086 of record JAQUZJ010000090.1, read on the forward strand.
AAAAAAGAAGAAATTAAAGAAGATATTTTAAATATCAAAGAATATCAAGAAATTATTACTACTGTAAAAAGTGAAGAATTTAAAAATGTAATTCAAAGTCATTTTGGTGTGTGAAATTGAAATAATCCTGTAATTACTTATTGAGGTAGAATTAAAAATATTGAGTTAGCAACGGATATTTTTAAGAAAATAAATAACAATGAAAATTTATCTGAAGATAATCTCAGAATTCTAATAGATTTTTTTATTTCTTTAAAAATTGAGTGAGAAGTTGTAAGAAAAAACAATGAAATATTTAAATGTATTAATGATATATTTTATCTACATGACAGTACTATTTTTAAGATTTTTACTAATAATGAATTCAGGGATCTGGTTAAAAATTATTATAGCTTAAATAAACAAGTTAATATAAAACTAAATCTTGAAAAACAAAGTAAGTTATTTACAGATGAGGAAATGGAGGAAATAATGGATTTATTCGATAAAATAAATTGATGAACAATAGATGGAATTAAAGACAAAGAATCAATAATATTATTTTTTAATGCATATTTTAATACATATTCAATTTGAAGTAAAGATTATATGCTTGAAATAGTAAAAGATTTATTTGTCGATGAAAATGATTCAGAGCCAGAAAAAATAGAAGAAATTGGTGATCAAAAACAAGAAAAATGAGAAAAAAGTTCATTTTTTGAAACATTAAAAATATATGTTACTAAACAAAATTTACTAAAATTTAAACCTAAAAGCAAAGAAGAAAAGAAAAAATCATGGTTTTCTAAACTAGCTTTTTGGAAAAAAGAAAAAAATGACAAGAATTTATTCAATTCTAGTAATGACTCAGCTTTCAATTTGGTAGCCGAATATATAGAGGAAAATAAAGGATTATCAAATAAACAACCCTTTTTAATAGATTTTAAAAAAAATATTGATAAAGACTCAACAAAGCTATTTTGAATTATTTTGAAATATTGATATTTGGATTTATTAAAACAAATATACTTAAAATATCCTGATTATTTTATGGAAGCTATGAGTTTATTTATTGAGAATATTGGGGATAAGGATTTAAAAGTTGATTCATCTATTGCGTATGAACAGAGAGAAATGATTGAAGAATTTATAAAAGAAGCAAAAGCTTGAAATGTGAAATTATTTTTTAGAAAATTAGAAAAAAAATGAGAAAAAAAATTACATTGATTTTCTAAATTTCCTTCAAAAGCAGCAGAAATTTTAAATACAATAAAAGCAAAATTTTCTTTAAATTCTAAAAAAGCAAAATATGAAGGTTTGTTTGGAAAAGTAAAAGAAAGTCCAAAACAAGCACAAGATCATCAAGAATTTAAATCCAAGTCTTATACAGTAGAAAATAGTATTATTGATGAAATTAAAAAATTAAATGGGGGAGATTATAGTATAAAAGGTATAGAAGATTGGTTAGAGAAAAATGAAGGTAAACGGGAAGAGAATAAAAATTGAGTAATTGTAAAGAAATAAAAATCGGATATTTTGAAACTAGTTGATTACTTTATAAAAAGTGTTTTAATAAATTTGGAAACTGGTTTCCAAATTGATACAAAGCCAGAAATTTACTTCTGGCTTTTTTGTACCAGTTTTTTGCATTATTTTTCTGAATATGTTATTATCAAAGCGTTAAAGATTAATAATAATATAAAAGTATGGCAGATATTGCAATAAATAATTTTGAGCAATTTAGAGATAGGTTTAATAATTCTAGCGTAAAAGATCAACTTAATAAATTGAGAGGTGATATAGAAGATGATTTTTGAAATGTTTCTATGTCAGTAAG
>JAQUZJ010000029.1 GCA_028691375.1 Candidatus Altimarinota bacterium
ACAGACTGTAGAAGAAACTGAAACAAGTTTGGATAGTAGTTGAAATACTGTAAAGACTGCTAGTAAAGAATATATCTACTGAAATGGTTGAATAGATGATGTAGTGGCTGTTGTTATGAATGATGGTACACAAAGTAAAACTTATTATTATCATAAAGATAATTTGTGAAGTACAGTTGCAATTACAGATGAATTTGGTAATATGGTTGAGAAATATAGGTATGATGTTTTTGGAAAGAGTTATGTATATGCTACAGTAAATTCTTGATGACAAAGTCTTAGCTGATGGATAGGTATAGATGAATACGAAAAGATTAGTGGAAATAAATTATTAGGAAATAGTAGACTTTATACTGGTAGAGAATATGATTCGGAGACTGGACTCTACTTTTATAGAGCGAGGTATTATGATAGCGAGAGTGGGAGATTTATATCCAGAGATCCAATAGGAGTTGCCGACAACGTGAATTTGTATAGTTATGTGGGGAATAATCCGGTGATGTATACAGATCCGAGTGGGATGTTTAGTTGGGGTGATCCAAGGATTAGTGGTTTGGTAAAGATCTGAATGGGAGCATTACAGACAGTATGTTGATGAGCTTTAGTTGTCTGATGAATATGAACAAGTGAAACTGGTGTGTGACTGTTTGCAGCAGCTTATTGAGTAACACAAGTTGTATGATGAGTATGAACAATATGAGATTGAATAGCTCAAATAATAACCTGAGAAAAGGTTGAATTGGGTGAAAATCTTGCTGACAATATAAATTTTGTATGAAAATGAATAGGTGCTATTGTGGATTACTGATCAGATAAACTTTGAGGATTAAACTGTTCAACAAAAACACTAATCAAGACATGAACACAAATAGTAATAGATGTTATAATAAGTCATAAGATTAAATCTAGAAGTTTAGAGAAATTGGCAGGAAGTGTTGGAAAAAAAGGAAAAAATCCTATATTTTGAAATATTAAAAAACTACCGAGAGATGAACTAAAATTGCCTCAAGAAAGATGAAATGCATTTATATTAAAAAAAGATTGAAATCCGGTTGAAATTCATCATAAATGACAAAACCCAAATGGTCCATTTGTAGAAATGACTAAATGAGACCATAGATTGTGAGAAAATTATAAAAAAAATCATAATAATCCAAATCAAAATTCATCAATAGATAGATCTGAATTTAATAAATGGAAAAAAGAATATTGGTCAAAAGAATATGATAATTATAAATAACTAAATATAAAATGAAAAAAATAGAATTAATGGAATTATCCAATTTTATAGAAGAAATTCCTTCTATAAAAACTATAGATTTTTGATACTATAAAAACAATAATTGGTGGATTAAAATTAAAATAGATATATCAAATAATATTGTCTGGAATGTTGTGCAAGAATTATGACATATACTAAATTATATTTCAACAAATGAAAAATTGCCTACTATTTTTTATCCTGTATCTCCCCCTCCTTATATGAATTGATGACCAAATGATTTTTTAAGTTGGATAATTGAATCAAAAGAATCGAGCTTTTCCCCTATCAATGCTTTAGAATGGCTAAAATGAAGATTACCAAATCCTGTAGATGATTTATCTCTATGGAATAGTAATTAATTTTAAAAGTCTGAAAATTTTATGTATATGCTACAGTAAATTCTTGATGACAAAGTCTTAGCTGACGGATAGGTATAGATGAATACGAAAAGATTAGTGGAAATAAGTTATTAGGAAATACTAGACTTTATACAGGTAGAGAATATGATTCGGAGACTGGATTATATTTCTATAGAGCGAGGTATTATGATAGTGAGAATGGGAGATTTATTAGTAGGGATCCAGTGGGAATGGCGGATCAGGTGAATTTGTATAGTTATGTGGGGAATAATTCGATTAATGCGGTAGATCCTAACGGTTTGAGTAGTAAGAGTATTTTGGATAGATTTCGGGACTTTGCGAATGATGCAATAGAATGAGCAGTAGCCTGAGATTACGAAGAAAATCAAAATGCATGAAATATTACTTGACAAATTATAGCTTGATTTACACCTGTTTGATGGGCTTGAGATATTAGAGATTTCAGTTATCAACGGAATAATTGAAATGGAACAGATATATTCTTTGCTGGGTTTGCATTTGTACCTGGATTATGAGATTGAGCGAAAGCGTTGTATAAGGGAGAGAAGAAAATTGTAAATAAATTAGCTAAGGAAGAACTACGGGAATTGAGTAAAAGAGAAGCTACAGAAATAGTGGAACAGAGCAACAAAAAATATGATTTTGCTGAAGGTATGTATAATATGGCAAAGGGAGATGTGGGTTCTTATTCAATCAAATTCAAAAGCTGAAAAGAATATCATGGGAAATGACCTTTGACTAGAGCTGAAGAATCAGCAAAAAGAGAATCTAAAATAAATAATGATGAGGTTATAAATGTCGATTGGAAAAAAGCAAAAGATGACAAGGATGCTTTTATAAAGGAAGCACTTAGAATTAAAAAATCATGATGATTAGGGGAAAATAATTATAATAGAATAAATTCTCCTTGAAATAAATATTTAAAATAAACTTTATGAAAAAAATAATTAGCCAATTTTGGATAGAAATTTCTCAATTAATAGATAAAGATTTTAGTGATGATGAATCTAAATTATTGGATAAAATCTATAACATATTTAGAAAATATTTCAAAAATGGTATAGCCATAGAATTATATAAAGGTAAAGACAATATTGAATTAATTTTTTGCTGATGACACAAGAAAGACAATATTGAATTAATTAAAAAAATAATAGATTCAAAACCTCGAATTAATAATCTTGACGTAATTTGACCAAAGTCATCTTACTGATTTGATTTTGAAATAAACATTAACAATAAAAATATTGATGCCTCAAAATTATTATTTTACCCGCTAAAATCAAATAAATCTGAAGAAGATTTATGAATAAGTTTATATGCAAAAGATACTATCTCAGAAGAAATATTGTGGAAAATTTTAGAAACATGAATAGGTGATGAATTAGCTTCAGAAATTAGTTATATATCATTAACAAATAAACGAGAAAATGAGTATATATGAATAGAAAGGTTAAAAGATTATATTATTTGGTTTAAAAAAAGATATTAAAACTAAAACGACTTGAAATAAAATATTGAAAACTCCAAAGATTTTCGGAAACAAGAAAATCCAGAAGAATATGAAAAAATTATTAAAGAATTAAATGACATTATAGATAACTATTAAGCTAATCCTTAGGATAATTTCCAATTATCCTAAGGATTTTTTCATCATAATCCCAGCACATAAACTCTCCACTTATTCCTATGACTTACTCGGTAGAAGAATAAGCAAAGAAGTATTTGATTATGAATGACTAGATTCAAATGGTAATGTCGTTCTGAACGAAATGAAGAATCCAGAATCTCTGGCTTCAAGTGGTAGTCTTTTTTCTATTGTACAAAAGTCTGGGAAATAACTTATGAATCATATTTAAAAGAAAAGTCCATCACCATAAATGGATGATGGACTTTTAAGCATAGAAATCTTAGAAAAGCTTACAAACATATCTATAATGCTTTTCCTTACATGTTTCAATCAACTAATTATGAAGATTTGAATACTGAAAGAACAACAAATAAACTAGAGTGATATTTCTGAGTTTTAACCAACGAATGCATAAATGAACATAAATGATTAAATAAGTCTAGTTTGTGCTCATTTGTAGCCATTTGGATACATGAAAGAAATTATTTGTAGCACACAATAAATTCTATTTACCCATATTTTTTATTGATTTTTAAAGTAAAATCTCATAGAATATGAATATTAAAACAGAAAAAATCATCTAACCAAAAAGTGCTTACATAAAACTAATTAAGTCCCGTATTTTTCTTTTTGGCTAATTCAGAATCAAATAGTCAAAAATCCATTTGGTTTAAAAAATCATCGATTGCTTGAGCTTTTGTTAAAGTTTGGAATGAAGATCAAGAATAATTATCAATTTCTAATTTTTTCAAACATGAGATAAAGGAAGAAAAATTTGGTAAACTAAGACATGTTAGGGAATTTTTGTGATAATCTTCGTTAAGATCTACTTCTGAAAAGTTTACAAAATTCATTTTTTTATTTTTATCTATTATTACATCATCTTCTTTCAATCATTTTCATTTATAAAAAGAAATATATTTTTCAGATAGAAAATTACTATATTCTCAATTATAAGGTAATACCTCATCTATAGTTATTTTTCTTGTTCAATAGATATTGTTTCTAAATTCATCTATTTTTGCTTTTATGTTTTGAAATTCTTTTCTTTCAGGATAATTATTGTATAGGTATAAGGTTTCATTTGTAAAAGAAGATGTGTCTACTCAAGCTAATTCCATTTCAAATAGAGAATAGAAACTAATAGCCTTTTCTGAATTAACGTAATCTTTGAATGGTATTCATAGCTTGTTTAATATATCATATAATGTTTTTTCTTTTCAATCTACAGTGACTTTGTATTTTTTGAATTTACAAACATTATCTTTACAATCTCAAATATTTTCTTCAATTTTGTAATTAAAAATATATCTAACGTATATTCAAACAAATTCTTCCCGAGTAAGAGATTTATAAGGCTCAAAGTATTCTCTATTTTTTAGTAAGTTATATTTTATAAGGAATTTTAATTTTGTTTTATAGGCTTCAGATTGATTCTCTAAGTCTTTAAACTGTAAAACAATTTGATTCTTATAAACATTTGGAAGTTCTGTTTTGGAGTCTCATTTTTTTGCTAGAATTACATTTTTTTGTAAATAAGCATTAACTAAATCTATGTAATTAGGAATCTTAGATTTTTCTGCAGTCAAGTTTATTTCTAAATAATGGTCTTTTGAACTTATTCAATAAAATTTGAAAATACAGTTATCGAGCTCAATATTAATTCACTTATAATTTTGTATACTAGTGGGATAATTGTTACAATAAGTAAATCATTCATAACCATTTAAATAAGCTTTTGATTTTAAATCTGCCCTTACATTTTCAGTTTCTACTTTATATATTTCATCTATTGTTTTTGTTTTTCAGCTCCGATTATCAAGTTGTCCAATAGAAAAATTTATGGATTCATCTAAATTTCCAAGATATAATCTTGTGTTTCAATTAATATCATTTTCAACCGAATTTTTGATTGATTTTATTTCTATATTTGGTTCTCCTAGCTTGAAATCGTAGATAATATTACCTAGATTATTTTTGTTAAAATTTAATCACTTTAAAAAATCTTCTAATTCTGTTTTAAGTTTTTCGGCTTTTTCCTCATCTTCTTGTGTTCATTTTTGAATTTCCATAACCAAAACTAAGTTTGGAGAAATTTGAGCCAGATATTTTGTATAATATTCTTCATTTAGACTTTGTTTATATGAAGGAATATAAAAAGTGAATCATCAAATTTGTTTTTTAGCTAAATCCTCATAAGATTTATCATAAAACTGAATTTTTTCTAGATAATAAAACAGCTCTTTTTCACTTTTTAATTCTAGAGTTTTTTGAAGCTGTAGTCTTACTCAATTAAGAATATTATCTTTCATTTTTAATGGTCAAATTTCTAGATATTTATTTTTTATATAATTTTTTACTTCATAATTTGAATTGAATTTTATATCAAAAAAATCATCTTTTATACTGGAAGTCTTGTTTAAAGATTCGATTGTACTTCTATATGATGCAAAGTCTATTTTTGAACTTTTTTCTTTAGGTGATTTATCTATATTTTCTTCTATAAAAGATTTTGCTTCTTTGATTGAAAGAGCATAGCCCAAAGAAGAATCAGTGAATCAACCATAAGTAAAAGTAGGTATTCAAATTAATTTTCAATCTTTATTTATCAAGGCTCATCAAGAGTTTCCTCAGGCTATAATTGTATCAGTTTTTATATAATTAAAATTATTATATTCTGAAACTCCGCTTACAATACCTTTTGTCTCTGTAATTGTGTCAGATCAAATCCATGGATAACCTGTTGCGATTACTTCATCTTGAGTTTTTGGTTCATAAGAATAATCAATATCAATTGTTTTAAATTTTGAATAATCCACACTGTTTCCGTAGATATCAACTGGATCAATTTTTAAAATTGAAACGTCCATATCCTTATTTCTTTCTATCAAACTTGCTGTGTATTGACATACAGGTTTTTCTTTTTCTTTCTTTGTAACACAAACATTAAAAGCTTCGGAAACATTTCATTTACCATCATCAACTACATGATTGTTTGATATAATTACTCATTTATCATTGATAACAGAAGCACTTCACCAACCGAGCATTTCTACATATTTACCATAAATGTTTCTATAAGACACCAACTGAACAATTGGAGAAATATTGATTTTTTCATCTTCAGCCTGAACAAAATTTAACTGTGTTGCTATTGTTGATATAGCTAAAACAAAGCTCAAGGTTTTTTTGAGTTTTACCATATTAAAAAATATTAAAAATTAAACAAAGAAAGGATATTGTTTATTCGAGAAAAGTCAAAAAAATTCCCATACATAATTTATGTATGGGAATTTTAAATCTTTATAAACCAAATAACAAAACTTAAGAATAGTAATATTATTACAAAAATTATTAATATTAATATGAATTTTTTATTTGAACTTAAATTATTTTCCAGATTGTTTATTTCTTTTGTTAATTTTTCCTCTCTTTCTTCTACATTTCATTTGGAGCTTTCCAATAAAAAAGCAACTTTTCTGTATTCAAGTATAGAAATTGAGTTTTTTAATTCAGTTTCTGCTTTTCAAAGATTGTAAGAAATCTCTTTTATAAGTTCATTTTTTTTGTCTAGTTCAATTTTTGTTTGTTCATAGAGTTTTTTATAAACTATATTTTCTCCTGTATTTTTATTTTCGGAATAATTTACAATTTTTGCATTTCTATCAATTATTTCATAATCTTCTTGTAATCATCAATTTTTGATTTTTTCAATATCTTTCTCATTTAAATAGATATGTTTTCATTCTTTTTTTACTCTAATTTTTCAGGCTTTGATATATCTATCAATTGTTCTTGTCGATATTCCCAAAATATTTGATCAAGATTGTCTATCAATGGTATACATAAAATTAAAAGTAGGAATTTAAAATGAAAAGCTGTTCGTTATTTCAGAAATACAACACAACAATCTATGAAGTTATTACAAATTGCGAACTATGTTTTTTAAAAACTTCGCAATGGCGAATCATAGATGTATTTTAAGCACTAAATACTATATATCCAAATTCTCTACTTGTCTAGCTCTAGTTTGGATGAATTTTTTTCTTGGTCAAACTTCTTCTCACATAAGTATTCTAAAAACTTCATCAGCTTTTTCTAGGTCTTCTACTGTAATTTTGTACATTTTTCTTTCTTGGGGATCCATAGTTGTTTCCCAAAGTTGTTCTGGATTCATTTCTCAGAGACCTTTATATCTTTGAACATTGTCACTTACTATAGAATTTTCTTCAATGATTTTTTCTTTTTCTTCATCAGAGTATACATACCAAGTTTTATTTCCTTTTGATAATCTATATAGAGGTGGGTTGGCAACATAAATATATCACTGTATAACCAATTCTTTCATATATCTAAAAAAGAAAGTCAAAAGCAGAGTTCTAATATGTGCACCATCTACATCAGCATCGGTCATTATTATAATTCTGTGGTAACGTAATCTTGATATATCAAAACTTTCTCAAACTGAAGTTCAGAAAGAGATTATAAGATTTTTGATTTCTTGGTTACCGAAAATCTTATCCAATCTCGCTTGTTCTGTATTTAATATTTTACCTCTTAATGGTAGGATAGCCTGAAAAGTGCTATCTCTTCATTGTTTTGCAGAACCTCAAGCAGAATCTCACTCAACTATATAAAGTTCTGAAACTTTTGGATCTCTTGAAGAACAATCTGCGAGTTTACCTGGCAGAGTCATTCATTCAAGTGCTCATTTTCTAATGATTGTATCTCTGGCACTACGAGCTGCGAGTCTAGCTCTAAGCGAGATTATACATTTTTCAATAATAGTTTTTGCGATTTTTGGATTTTCTCAGAAATATTCTTCAAGTTTTTCGGCCATAACTCTGTCAACTATTGATCTCACTTCACTATTACCAAGCTTGGATTTTGTTTGTCATTCAAATTGAGGTTCCAATACTTTTGCGCTTATTATAGCTGTGATTCATTCAATTACATCTTCATTTGTCAAAGCTTGATCTTTTTCTTTTAAGATTTCATTTGCTCTTGCATATTTGTTGATTACACGAGTAAGTGCGGTCCTAAATCAAACCAAGTGGGTTCATCATTCTGGAGTGTGGATATTGTTTACAAAACTTATAATTCTGTCGGAATAATCATCTTTTCTATATTGGAAAGAAATTTCAACACTCGTGGTTTCTAGTTCTTTTTCAGCATAAAAAATATTACCAATGTTGTCTACATCTTTATTAATATGAGCAACATAAGATTTGATTCATCATTCAAAATAAAATCTATATTTTTCTCAAGTTATTTCATTAGTTATTGTAATGGCGATACCCTTGTTAAGATAAGCCTGTTGTCTAAGTCTTGTTATTATTACATTGTAATCAAATTCAGTAACAGAAAAAATAGTTTCATCTGGCCGAAATTTTATTGCAGTTCAAGTTTTTATGGAATCTCAAATTGGTGCAATATCAGCATCTGGAATTCATCTTTGGTATGATTGAAAATATTCTTTTCCATCTTTGTAAACTCTTGCTTCAAGTTTGGAAGATAAAGCATTTACAACAGAAGCTCAAACTCAGTGTAGACCTCAAGAAACTTTATAAGAACTTGCTTCTCATCAAAATTTACCTCAAGCATGAAGTACGGTCAGAACTGTTTCAAGTGTAGATTTACCTGTTTTGGCATGTATATCAACAGGGATACCTCTTCAGTTGTCTTCAACACCAAGGCTTCAGTCTGCATATATAATGACTTCAATATGCGTACAATATCAAGCTAGTGCTTCATCTATTGAATTGTCAACAATTTCCCGAACAAGATGATGTAATCATTTTTCATCTGTAGATCAAATGTACATTCAAGGTCTTTTCCTTACTGGATCCAGTCATTCTAGAACTTGTATACTCGAAGAATCATATTTTTGGGTCATATTCACTAAAAAAATAACGATTTAAAATCGGCGCTATTATATTTATAAAAGCCTAAAAAACAAATTTAAATTGGGGATTTTTATAGGATTTTCAAGTTGTTTTTTAATAAAATGTTTTTATAATTCTTAAATCTTATTTCATATTTTATAATTAAGAAATATAAACACTCTAATTATATGGTTATTGGCTTTTTTAAGGAAAATTCTGAGAAATTTTAGTTAAAGAATGAACCAATTAACTATCAGCATCAACTCATATATGAGCTTTCATTCAAAAAAACCGATTGTTTCATTTCTTTGTGAATTTCATTTCTTCATCTCTTTTTTTGTCTTTGTTTTTTGTACTGCTCGGAGCTTCTATTATTGTAGCATCTACTATAAGTTCATTCTGTCAGAATATATCATTTATCCGAAATTAAATTATTTACTTGTTCAAATATCTTTTCTCATAGTTTATTATCCTAGAGTAAATGATGAAATTTTAGAATAGTTGTTTCATTAAAGATTTTTAAGGAATTATTTTGTCCATCTCATTTAAAAATTTTTCTTTCCTTGGAATTTTCTTCTTCTGAGCAAGAGCTAAAAAACTATTCTGATATGACACATATTTTGCTTTTGTTAAGAGTAAAACTTATGTCTTTATTATACTAAATCTAATATGTCATAATCTATTTTAGAGTTTTTTTAATGAATAGTTATGGATTTGTTAGTTTTTCAGAATGTTCTATTAATACAATGCCTTTGATTTTCTTAAATTTTCTTGCTTTTCTATTTTAAAATCATAAAATTTAGCCAGTGAAATTTTGATAAAAAGACCAAAATTAGAAAGATTTCAAACTTGTTCACACGTTTTCTAATTTAAAATTAAAAATTCCCGAAATGTCCTTTACCCATCTACATCTTCATGACAATTATAGTTTCCTGGAATGACTAGGTAAACCAAAAGAATTCATCAAAAAAGCCAAAGAACTTTGAATGACGGCTTTGGCTCAGACAAATTCATGAAATCTTTATGGTTCTTTTGATTTTTATAAAAATTGTAAAGAATCGGGTCTAAAGCCAATAATATGATTGGAAGCTTCTATTTCAAAAAAATGAATGTGAAACAAGGATAAGGATAATGAATATTACAATATTGTACTTCTAGCAAAAAATCATAATTGATACAAAAATTTAATTCAACTTGTAACAAATTCCTATCTCCATTGATTTTATTACAGGCCAAGAATAGATTTTGATTTATTGAAAAAATATTCCAGCGACCTTATTGCACTTTCCTGATGTACACTTGGCGAAATTCCACAACACATTATTACGGGTAAAAAAGAAGAATTTATCCTAGAGAGAATTGAATTTTATTGAGAAATTTTTGGAAAAGATGATTTTTATCTAGAAATTCAAGAACATTCTGATAGATGATGACAATGAATGGTGAACGACTATATTGTAAAATTAGCCAAAAAACACTCTTTGAAAATTGTTGCAACAAATGATTGTCATTATGTGAACGAGGATGATTCTGAGGCTCAGGATATGCTTTTTTGTATTTGAGATTGAAGAGCATTAGAAGATCCAGACAGACCAACTCTTGTAAACGGAAATTATGCTTTACGTAGCGAAGAAGAAATGAAAGAACTTTTTATTTACGCACCTGAAGCAATCGAGACAACTCAAGAAATTGTTGACAAAATTGATTTGGAAATTCCTTATGGAAAGATTCTTATACCAGAATGTACACTTAGTGAAGATGATAAAATCATTCTTGAAAGATACAAAAAATATTTAGAAAGCAGAAATTATACTTGAATAAAAAATATTAATGAAGAAGAATGGCATCTTAGATATTTATGTTTTGCTGGACTCAACAAAAGATACGATTTTGGACTTAAAGAAGAGCAATTATTTGAATTTATTATAAAAAAAGAACAAGATCCAATAGACAAAAAACTTGATGAATTTACAACTGAAGAATTTAAAAATTTATCCCAATGACATTTTACAGATCATAAAAACGAGATAATTACCAAGTTTACAAAAAAACAAAAAGAAATAATTAACAGACTTGAATATGAACTCCTTATTGTTGATCTTATGGAATTTAATGGATATTTTGTAATTGTAGCTGATTATATAAACTGGGCGAAAGATAATTGAATTCCTGTAGGACCATGAAGGTGATCAGCAGCTTGAGCAATACTTGCTTATTTATCTTGAATTACAGATATTGATCCGCTTGATTATGGTCTACTTTTTGAAAGATTTTTAAATCCAGCTAGAGTTTCAATGCCTGATATTGATACAGATTTTTCTGATGAATGAAGAGATAAAGTACTTCAATATGTAAGAGAAAAATATTGAGCTGATCATGTAGCCCAAATTTGTACTTTTGGTACGATGGCTGCAAGAGCCGCAGTAAAAGATGCTTGAAGAGTTGTTGGTTTTTCATTTACCAGAATGAACGAAGTTGCCAAGCTTATACCGCCAAGACCTTGAATCAAGATAAAAGAAGCTCTTGAGGAAAGCACCGAATTCAAGGAAATCTACGAAGAAGACGAACAAATGAAAAAAGTAATTACCAATGCAATGAGACTTGAATGATCTGTAAGACAACTCTGAGTTCATGCTTGTGCCGTTATCATCGCACCAGAACCAATGACAAACTTTTGTGCACTACAACATCCACCAAAAGATGACAAAACTATAATCACACAATTATCTCAATATCCACTTGAAGACTTATGACTTCTCAAGATGGACTTTTTGTGACTAAGAAACCTTGCTATCATCAAGAGATGTCTTGATATTATTGAAAAAAATCATTGACACAGACCATATCTTCTTAAGGTAAAATACACTGACCAAAAAGTATTTGACATTTATTGTAAGTGAGACACAACTTGAATATTTCAGGTTGAGTCACATTGAATGAGAAAATATCTGAAAGAGTTGAAACCAAACTGTATGGAAGATATCATTGTTATGCTTTCACTTTATCGTCCTGGGCCTATACAATATATCCCAACTTACATTAACCGTAAAAATTGAAAAGAAAAAGTTTCTTTTCCTCATAAGTCTCTTGAAAAAATCCTTGAACCAACGCAATGAATCGCGGTTTATCAAGAACAAATAATGCAAATAGTACAAGCTTTTGCTTGATTTTCTCTCTGAGAAGCTGATGTCCTAAGAAGAGCCATTTGAAAGAAAAAAATCGACCTTTTGATGCAACAAAAAGAAAAATTTATCCAAGCCGCACTTGCCCAGTGACATACAGAAAAACTTGCAAAATATATATTTGAAGACATTATTGAGCCATTTGCTGGTTACTGATTTAACAAATCTCATGCCGCTTGTTATGCAATGATTTCTTACCAAACCGCGTATTTGAAAGCTTATTATCCGACAGAATTTATGACTGCACTTATGGTATCAGATGAGGAAGACATGGATAGAATCACAATGGAAATCGAAGAATGTAAAATGAAATGAATCAATATTCTCCCACCAGATGTAAACGAATCTTTGAAACACTTTACATACATTGATGCATTGAATATTCGTTTTTGACTCAAAGCCATAAAATGACTTTGAGATTGACCAATTAAATCTATAAGAAACTGAAGGAAAGAAAAAAAATACACTTCCGTAATCGAATTTGTCGAAAAAACTTGATGAGAAGTAATCAATAAAAAAAGTCTTGATGCCCTTATCAAAGCTTGAGCTCTCGATTGTTTTTGAGAAAGAGCCAGTCTCCTTGCTTCTATGACAAAAATGACCGCATACCTCAAAGAACAAGAAAAAAAAAGAGCCACAAGCCAAATCTGATTTTTTGATGTGGCGTGAAATGATGACAAAAATCTCAATTTTAACCTAGAAAATGTCGAACCAATGAATTTTGAGGACAAAATTAAATGAGAAAAATCCATAATCTGATACAGTGTATCCTGACACCTACTTGATGGATTAAAAAAATATGTAGAATATTACTCTCGCTGACTCAACCTTGTCGAAGAATTCAAGAAAAAATTAATAGAAAAAGAAAATGAAATAAGTGTAGAAGTTGCCGAGATTGTAAATGAAGAACAACTTCCAGAATGAGTCGATAATTTTGAAATAAAAAACAACAAAAGGGACAGTTACAGAGACAAATGAGAATGAAAAAAAGCCAGATTTATCTGAGTAATATCAAA
>JAQUZJ010000030.1 GCA_028691375.1 Candidatus Altimarinota bacterium
AAATATTAAATTTCCATATTTTATAGAATCTTTTCTTATTTCTAATTTTTTACTACTTTTATTTAAAATTAAATCAAAAACTTTTCACTTATAAGCAATAAATTTAATTTCATTTTCTAAATTCTTATATCATTCAAAAAGTCATTTTAAAATATAACAAACAAGTTTTACATGTTCTAATAATTCATTTTTTATTTGAAATGGACTTGGATTATTGAGAATAATATTAAAGTTTCATTTAATTAAAATAATTAATAAATATTCTAATAAAGAATTATCATCTATTATTTTTTTACTTTTAAGAATATTTAAATATCTTTTTTCATAAAAATCTAAATCTAATTTTTCTAAAATATTATTTATGTAATATTCATAATTTTCATCTTTATTTTGTTGTTTCTTATTTACTTCTGAAATAACTTTGAAAAATAATGATAAATAATTTTCTTCTTTATCATCAAATAATCTCTTTTCAAAATCTTTTCAATTTAAAAATAAATATAAAATATGAAAAATTAATCATATTTCATTAAATTGATGATTTTTTTTATAATCAGCTATTGCTGTTTTTAAAATTTTATTATTTTCAAAAATATCTAAATTAAATTTGCTTAGATTTTCAAGATTATTTTTAAATTCTTTAATATCCAAAATAGAAAATATTCAATTTATATTAACAACACTTGTTTTATTTAATGTAAAATAATAATAAATACTAGATAACAATCATAATTTAATATCTATACTTATTTTTTTATGATAATTATTTTCAAATTTCTTATTGTATGAATTCGTTTTTATATTGGTATAAATCTTTTTTTTCTTTTGAAAAATTAATTCATTTATTTCTAATAATTTTTTATAAATTGGTAAATTGCTATAAACAGTTGTTTCAAAATTTAGTAAATCTTTTTCATTTTTAAAATAAACTTTATTAATATCTAAAACATTTTGATATTCTAAGTTCTTTCAATCTTTATTTTTTTTAAAATTTAACTCAATAATATAATAATCATCTTGTTTAGTTTCTTTTAAAGAATCATTATAAATAAATCAATGTATAAATATGTTTTGTAAATTTTCTATTCAATAAATTTTTAAATATTTTTTCATATTTTTTAAATTAATAAACTAAAATGGTATATCATCTATATAAATTTCTTCATCTAAATTAGATTTCACTATTATGTTGTAATTTTCATTATTTTTTAAATTCAAATAATCTACTACTTCATTATCTAAAATATATAATTTCCATCAAGAATTATTTTTTTTATTATATCAAGTTCTAGTTATTGAAACATACATTTCTTTTGTAAAAAATTGTTCCTTTGTAAATCAAACAAGAATAACTATATCAAATTCTAGTCATTTATTATTTTTCCAATGTAAACAAAAATTATCATATGTATCTAATTTTATATAATCTTTATTTGAATTTACTATTTGAATACCTTTTATTTTACTAAAATTATTTTGATTATTATAGTTCGTTATTATGGCAATATTATTTCCAATATTATCTGAAATAATATTTTCTATTTCTTTGATTTCATTATAATTTCATGTAATAATTTCAACTTTTGAAGAATTATTTATAATTTCAAGATTTTCATCTTTTATTCATGTTAATTTAGCAAAATTATAAATTTGAATAGAATTTCTAAAATTTATATTTAAATAATATCTACTTTTTATGTTTATATTTAAAATTTGTATTAAGTCATTTATTTCTGTTCACCAATCATTTATTTGTTGGTTTTTATCTCAAAAAACATAAATTGTTTTAAATAACTCTTTTATTATTTCAAAATATAAAGGTGGTAAATCCTGTACTTCATCTATTAAAATAATCCTTTTATTGTAATAATTTTTAAGTTTTCCATCTATTTTTACTTTATCAAGCAATTCTTTAAGTTTATTATTTCTTTGTTCATTATTAAAATTTTTGGAAAAAAAATTATTTGTAAATGATAAATTATAGTGATTTGCTAAGTCGTACATCAATCATCTCATTTCTGGATTTTTTTCAATATCACTTGTTCCCCAGGCATTTATAACATGTTTATCTAAATCTCAAAAAGAGTCTTTTAAAAAATTTTTTAGATTATTTTGTAATGTAATAATTCTAAAATCAAGTCATTGATTTTTAATTTTTTGAGCAATCAAAAAAAGCAATGTTGTTTTTCAAGTTCAAGGTCATCATTCAACTAAAATATTTTTTCATAATTCTATTGGTGAATTATAAATAATTTTTTGGTCTTCTGTTAAATCATCATTTTTTATAGAAATTAAATGCTTTGCCATAATTATATTTAATTATTTTGTTGTTATCAACACAAAAATAATATTCAATTTTTTCACTAAATCAATCTAAATATTTTTACGTGACATTTCTATTTTTAAATAACAATAAATAATTTTGGACTTTTTGAGTTTTTTAATATAATTTCTTCGCTTAAAAATTTTATTCTAAAAATAGAATTAACAGGAAACGAAAATTTTTATTCCCCATTATAATTTTAAATTAATACTATGCAAAATGAGATCAAAAAAATAAATGCTTATACTGTAGAAATTACCATCAAAGCTTCTAGCAAAGAATATGAACAAGAAAGAAAAAAGGCAATTGATGAAATAAAAAAACATGCTAGTTTTCCTGGTTTTAGAAAATGAACAGTTGTACCTGATGATATGGTAATTGCAAAATATGGAGAGGAATTCTTAGAAGAAAAAATTAGTGAAAATCTTGCTAACAAAAACTATCAAAAACTTTTAATGCAATCAAAAATAATCCCAGTTTCAGCCTGAGGAATCAAAGAAATCAAATCTATAAATCCATTTGAAGCTGTTATTGAAGTTGAAATTTTACCAGAAGTAAAAATTGATGAGAAAAAAATGGAAAAAATTAAATTGAAAAAAACTTCTGCAGAAGTAACAAATGAAGAAGTTGATGCAAAAATCAAAGAAATAGAATCAAAATTTCAAAAATTTGAAGAAGCAGAATCTGGTGCTATTATTGAAAAATGAGACAAAGTAACAATCGATACTCAATGATTCGACAAAAAATGATGAGTTGCTTTAGAACAAACAAAAGTTGATGCTTTTCCTTTATTAATATGAAGTAACACTTTCATTCCAGGTTTTGAAGAAAAACTTATTTGAGAAAAAGTCTGAGAAGTTGTAGAGTTTGATATTACTTTCCCTACTAACTACCATTCAGCTGATTTTGCTGGAAAAAAAGTATTTTTTATGACAACAATTTTTAAAATTGAAAGAGCCTGAGAATTCCAATGGACTGAAGAATTTATTGAATGAATTAGATGAGTTAAAACTGATTTAGTTTGATTAAAAGATATAATAAAAAGTGAAATTGCAGATGAAAAAGAGTATCAATCAAGAATGAAAGACGAAACAACTTTGTTACAAGAACTAGAAAAAATTGCTGAATTTGAAGTTG
This sequence comes from Candidatus Altimarinota bacterium, assembly GCA_028691375.1. Lineage (GTDB taxonomy): Bacteria > Patescibacteriota > Gracilibacteria > BD1-5 > UBA2023 > STD2-258. Next base: position 3,461 of record JAQUZJ010000030.1, read on the forward strand.
GACCAAACTTGGTTGCTACTGAAATCAAAAGAGTTTATGATGAACATTCTCATTCTCTAGAACAACAATGAGTTAAATTAAAAGATTATCTTGATCACATAAGACAAGATGAAGAAAAATATAAAGAAGAAGTAATCAAACCTGAGGCAATCAGAAGATTAAATGCAGAACTAATTCTAAATGAAATAAGAGAACTCAAAAAAGACATCGATGTAACAAACGAAGAAATCAGCGAAGAAATCGACAAAATCTTTGCCAAATACCAAAATCCAGAAGCAATAGAAAAACTAAGAACAATCCTTACTCCTGGTAACCAAAATTACGAAGATATAAAAGGAAGATTGAGATATAAAAAAATTATTGATACGTTTTTTGAATAGTATTTGAAAATACAAACGAAAATGGAAACCCAAAATATCCATATCACAGATAACTTAGTTGAACAAGCGGAAACATTTGGTTGGTGATTGAAAAATATTAATAAAAATGGAAAATGGAAAAAATAATACAACAACTTGAAGAAGAAATCAGAGAATTTTTTCACAAAGAAAGCAGTGGACATGATATTTATCATCTGAAACGTACACTAAACAATGCTCTTGCTATTCAGGAAAAAGAAGGAGGAGATAAGTTGATTATCGCCGTTTCTGCATTTTTACATGATATTCACAGAATTATTCAAAATGAAACTGGATCATTTTGTTCACCAAAAGATTCTTTACCAAAGGTGGCTGAAATTCTCAATAAAACCGATTTGACCGAAGAACAAAAAACAAAAATTCTTCATTGTATTGAATTTCATGAGGAATATGATTTTTCTGAAAATTGAAAAACCGTAAATGATATTGAAACTTTAATCTTGCAAGATGCTGATAATTTAGATGCAATTGGAGCTATTGGTATAGGTAGAACATTTTTATTTAATGGCGCAAATGGTAATATTATGTGGGCTCCGGAAAAACCTTTTACTGGCAATACATACGAAGAATCAAACAAAAAAGATCCCTCAACTATTCATCATTTTTATAGCAAACTTTTGAAACTTAAAGATAATATGAATACAGGAACTGCAAAAATTATGGCTAATGAAAGACATAAATTCATGGAACTTTATCTTCAGGAATTTTTTGATGAATGGAATTGAAAAAAATAAATGCTTTTTACACAAACCTTACAATAGTTGCATATAAATTACGTGCAACTTATTTTTTGCATTTCCCCTTTTTTTCTATAAAATATTTAGGCTAAAATTTAACTAAAAAATGAAAAAAAATCTTTTAATAATCCTGCTTTCTTCAATACTACTTGCTCCAAACTGTTCTCAGGAAGTAAAAAATATTGAAGATTCTTGAAGAAATGAAAAAGAAATCGTAATAGAAAATTCTTGAAATGATATTCAAGAAGGTATTTCTGATTATCTTAGTCAAAATACAAATCAAAATCAATCTTACTCAAAGATTGATTTATGATATTCCAATAACTGAACTTCCAAAATTGAACAAACATTTGATAAACCTACAAAAAAAATAAAAGTTTTGTATTCTTACAATATACAAGCCAATAAAACCAATCTTATCACAAAATTTCAACCCTGAAATATATCATAATTTTATAAATTTCATCATAGCGCCGTCATCCTGAACTTGTTTCAGGATCCATGGTTAGTAAAGCACGGTAGATCCTGAAACAAGTTCAGGATGACGAGTAATAAACAAAAAATAAAATAGGTCGTCATTGCGAAGAAATTTTTGGAAAAAATTTCTGTGGCAATCCAGGTCCGCTTTTGTAGCTACAGTAAATTGCCATGTCGCTATTGTTCCTCGCAATGACGAACACAAAAACTTTATACTTTAAACTAAAATTATGCTAAACGAATTTATTAGAAAATTTATTACTGACCCAACAGAAAAAAAGCTAAGAAAATACACAGCTGAGGTCGAAGAAATCAAAAAGATCGAAGAAAAATTTGTTGAAGAATTTACAACAATTGAGCAAATACAAACAAAAACTCAAGAATTCAAAGCCTTATTTGAATGACTTGATGTACGTGTTGATGAAGATTACAAAAAAATCCAAAAAATTCTTAATGAAATTAGAAAGGAAGCCTTTGCGCTTCATAGAACTGCTTGTAAACTTATTTATTGAAAAGAATTTGAGCTCGAAAATGGTAAAAAAATTGTTTGGAATATGATTCCTTATGATGTACAACTTGCCTGAGCTTTGACACTTCATGAGTGAAGCATAGCTGAAATGAAAACATGAGAATGAAAAACTCTTGTTGCTACTTTAACAGCTTATTTGAATGCTTTAGCTTGATTTCCTGTGCATATTGTCACGGTAAATGATTACTTGGCAAAAAGAGATGCATCGGAAATGTGAATAATTTATGGAACTTTGGGGCTTACAGTTTGAGTTATTACAAACGGACAACATCCAGCTATGAAAAAATGAGAATATTCAAAAGATATAGTTTATGCAACAAATAATGAACTTGGTTTTGATTATTTAAGAGATAATATGGCTGTTTCAAAAGAAAGGCAATATGTTTGACCTCTTTTTTATGCCATTATTGATGAAGTGGATTCCATTCTAGTTGATGAGGCTCGTACCCCTTTGATTGTATCTTCTCCTGATTCTGAACCTACAAGCAAGTATGTTCAATTTGCTCAAGTCGCTAAACAATTGAAAAATGAAATTCACTACAAAATTGATGAAAAAATGAAGACTGCAACACTTACAGAAGATTGAATCGTTGAAATTGAAAAAATACTTTGAGTTGAAAATATATTTGTTTCGGCTCATTATAATGATATCCATCATATTGAAAATGCTCTGAAAGCCGCAACTGTATACCAAAATGATATAGACTATCTTATCAAAAATGATGAGATTCTAATAATTGATGAACATACCTGAAGAGTTTTACCTTGAAGAAGATATTCCAACTGACTTCATCAAGCAATAGAAGCAAAAGAAAGAGTAACCATTCAACAAGAATCGAGAACCTTGGCTTCAGTTACATTTCAAAATTATTTCAGATTATACAGAAAACTAGCTTGAATGACAGGTACAGCCAAAACTGAGGAAGAAGAGTTTTGTAAAATATACTGACTAGATGTAGTAGTCATAACAACAAATGAACCAGTAATAAGGGACGATAAAGCAGATTTGCTTTTTAAAAATGAAAAGTGAAAATACGAATATCTTGTAAATATGATTAAAGAATTCAACAAAGTGGGACAACCTGTTCTTGTCTGAACTGTATCAGTTGCAAAATCTGAATATCTAAGCGATTTACTCAAAAAAGAAAAAGTTCCCCATAAAGTACTAAATGCCAAACAAGATGAACACGAAGCCGAAATAATTGCTGATGCATGACAATTCTGAGCTGTAACCATTGCTACAAATATGGCTTGAAGATGAACAGATATCAAGATTTCCGAAGAAGTAAGAACTTTAAAATGAGAAATAACAATCGGATGAGAAATTTATAAACTTGGTTGATTATCGGTAATTGGTACAGAAAAACACGAAACAAGAAGAATAGACAATCAGTTAAGATGAAGATCTTGAAGACAATGAGATCCAGGTTTTAGTCAATTTTTTGTTTCTCCACAAGACGATATAATGAGAATTTTTGGTTGAGATAAACTTTTTTCTATCTTTAATTCTCCAATGTTTGCATCAATTCCAGAAAACGAACCTTTAGTAAGAAGTAGTATGCTAACCTCAAGGATTGACTCAGTTCAAAAACAAGTTGAATGAAGAAATTTTGACACAAGAAAACATATTCTTGAATATGATGATGTTTTAAATATTCATAGGCTTGTTATTTATTCAAGAAGAAATAAAATCCTTGATAAAGCCAATCTCCATGAAGATATATTAAAAATTATAAAAGACCAAAATATAGCTTTAATTGACAATTTTTTCATTGCAAACAATGAATATGAAGATGATGATTTTAATAAAAATCTTGCAAAAGAATTAAGTATATTCTTTGCACAAGAAATAGATGAAAAAGAAATTTTTGGAAAAACAAAGGAAGAAATTATAAAAATAATAGAAGAAAAAATTAACGAAAAAATCGAAAATCTAAAAACTGAAGCCTGAGAAGAAGATTTTTATGAATTTGAAAGAAGGCTTTATCTTCAATCAATTGATGAATTATGGATGAATCATATAGACGAAATGGCACACTTAAAAGAAGAGGTTGCTTTTGAATGATATGCCCAAAAAAATCCATTAATAGTTTACAAAGAAAAATCTTTTGGAAAATTTGAAGCACTACTTTCAGAAATAAATTTCAAACTTACAAGATGACTTATTTCTGCTAAAATACAAAATACACCTGAAATGATAGAACAAATGAATATTTCTCCAGAAGATCTAAAACTTATAATGAATCAAATTTGAGAAAATAATCCTCTTTTAAACTTGGAAAGAAAAAATGACTGAAATGACTGATGAGTGAAAGTTTATAGAATATAATTCTATTTCTAAAAATTTTTTAAAGTGTTTAATAAATATAAAAACCTAATATTAAAATTAAGCACTTTAAAAAAGTAAAATATTTTGCAAAACACTTTTTTTGCATTATATTGTCATAGTTAGGTTTTTGAGAAAACCATTTTTTAGGGGTTTTTAATTATATTAATAACAATTACTGTTAGATGGAAAAAGAAAAAAACGAAAATAATGTTTCAAAAGAATGACTTAAAACAGATTTAGAAAAAATAGAAGAAATTATGGCAAAAGAAGATATAGAATCAAGAAAATCTGCTAGAAAAGCCAAAGATAACATAAAAAAAGATGATTTTATTAATTTTGTTAGAGATCTTCTTATAATACTTTCAATTGCATTGTTTATAAGATTTTTTATTATTTCCCCTTTTCAAATAAGTGGGCTGTCAATGAGTACTAGTTTTAGTGATAAAGAATACATTCTAGTAGACTTACTAAGTTATAGATTTGATAATCCAAAAAGGTGAGATGTGGTAGTTTTTATCCCTGAAAATAAAAATAATGTAAAAAAATTCTTTATAAAAAGGATAATTTGATTGCCAGAAGAAACAATAAAATTTGAATGATGAGAGGTTTATATTAAACAAAAGAGCAGAGAAGAATTTGTTAAAATAGATGAACCTTATTTATCGCCAAAAAATAAATGAAAAACTGAAATACCTATCTTTATGTTATGAAAAAAAGAGTTTGATATACCTGCATGAAGTTATTTTGTAATGTGAGACAACAGAACAAATTCTTCAGATTCTAGGTCTTGTTTTACATATACCTGTACTTGAGATTGACTTTCACACTTTATTAAAAAATCAGATATAACTTCTAGATGATGAAAAGTTTTAGTAAGTCTTTGATATTTTTCAATTTTTGAAACTACGCCTAATTTAAGATTTTGAAGTTTTTCATGGGAGGTAGAGCCAAGATTTTTTAATATGCCAAATGCACGGAATTATACAGAAAATAAATAAAATCATTAAAAATTATATATGTTATCCCTAGAAAAAGATCTAAAAAATTTAAGAAAAAATAAAGAATTATCAGATATTATTCGACCCATTATAAGAGATGAACATTTTAAAGAATTAAAAATAATGAGACATCATATATTTTTTAATAGATATGAACATCTTATAAATGCTTCTACTATCGCTTATAAATTGGCTAAAATATTCAAGGCTGATGTAGAAACTTGTGTTTTAGCGGCCATATTACACGATTTTTCCTTTACTAGATGTATTAAACATTGATCGGTAGCCTCAAAAAATTCAGAAAAATTTAATATTTCTCCAGAAGTAAAAAGTATAATAGATTCTCACATGTATCCTTTAATGGCGAGAAAAATTAAAAGACCAAAATGAAAAAATTTTTGGGTTGTGACTATGGCAGATAAATTTGCTGCAACCTATGAGTATTTTTATGCCATCTCTCATCTCAATTTTAACTACAAGAAAATAAAAATGAAAAAAACTAAAAATATACTCAATACATTGGAAGAAAAAATTCCTTTATTTAGATATATAGATGAAAAAATTCACCATAAAAAATAACTTAGCACCAAAAATACCTAAATGCTAAAATTCTTTTGATTTTATTTATAATTTTATTAAAATTACTTGGCTAAATGTTTTTCAAAACTCTTAGCTCTTAGCTATTAATCCTAATTCTTTCAAAATGCCCGAAAATTATTATGACATACTTTGAATTCCAAAAAATGCTTGAGAAGAAGAAATAAAAAAAGCTTATAGAAAACTTGCAATGCAACACCATCCCGATAGAACTTGATGAGACAAAGAAAGTGAAAAAAAATTTAAGAAAATAAATGAAGCTTATTCTGTTCTTTGAGATACTAAAAAAAGAGCAAATTATGATAAATTTGGTAATGCAGATGGATTTTCTGGATTTTCATGATGAAATAGTGGATGATGATTTAATTGATTTGATGTAAACTTTGATTTTGGTGATATTTTTGAAGGTTTTGAATCTTTCTTTTGATGAAGTAGAAGATGATGATCAGCTAGAAAAGATATAAAATGAGAAGATATAGAAATTAGAATTAATCTTGATCTAAAAGATTCTTTTATTACAAGCAAAAGAAAAATAAGATTTAAGAAAAAAATGCTTTGTGACGAATGTAACTGAACTTGAGCAAAAAAATGAACATCTCCAAAAACTTGTACAACTTGTAACTGAAATGGCTATGTAAAAAGAAGATCCCAAACAATTTTTGGTTTAATGGAACAAAATTCTATTTGTTCAGATTGTTCCTGAACTTGAAATATTATCACAGAAAAATGTATAAAATGTGTATGACAAAAAAGAATAATTGTAGAAACAGAAAAGGAAATAGAAATTCCAGCATGAATTGACAACTGAATGACTTTAAAATTTAGGTGAGAATGAAGTGAATGAGTTTCACATATAAATTGAGATCTCTATATTACTTTTTCTATAAAAAATACTTATGAATGATTAATAAGAAAAGATTATGATTTGTATTATAATTTGGAAATCGATCCTGTTGAAGCTATATTGTGAACAAAGAAAAAAATGAAATTACCTATTTTATGAGATAGAATCATTGAAATTTCTCCATGAACTCAATATGATAAAGTTATAAAATTTAGAAATGACTGAGTTCCAAATATTTGAAGAGACACAAAATGAGATCTTTTTATAACTTTAAAAATCAAAATTCCCACAACTCTAACTAAAAAAGAAAGAGAACTCTATGAACAAATAGCCAAAGAAAGAAATATTGAACACGCTGACCACAGATGAATTTTTGATAAAATTTTTGGAGATTAAAAAGTTAAAAAGATGGGGACAAAGAAAAATCCAAAACAATTTTGTTTTGGATTTTTTTTAATGTAAATCAAGTTCCATTTCAATAAATTCTTTAATCTCAAATCCTATCTTTGCATAATTATAGAAAATCATTTTTCAGATTTTTGAAAGTCATATTTTTTCTAACTTGATTATTTGTTCTAAAAGGTTTTTTTCTTGTGAATTAATTCAAATCACAGAAATTATGTTACTATTTATTCCGATGTTTATAGCTTTTTGGTGCTTTGGTTCACGAGGTGGTGGTATAAAAAGAGCTTTTTCTTTCAAAGTATTATAATCTTTTGAACTATACAAAATGTTTTTAATATTTACTCAGATTGTGATAGGACAATTCGCAAAATCAATTTCAAAACAGTTCAATTCTTTATTAAAATAAGAGCATTTTAAATAAAAATCTCTTACCAAATCAATTTCCTCTTTTAGAGAAATATTTGAAATATGGACTTTTTTGTCTTTTGAAATAGCTTCGTAAAAAGCATTTTCAAAAATTTCAAACTCTTTTTTTGGTGAATAAACCTCATTCCAGAGCTTATATTTATTCCCAACTTCAATTTCAGTATTTTTGTATTTCTCCAATTCTTTTGCCAAGTCCAGTTCATCTGAATATCCCATTTCCACAGGAATTTCAAACATGAACTTGTTATCAAACAGATTTGAATCTACATTTACAATTTTATTTTCGTATATTTTTTTCATAAGTATAGGTTATAAGGTAACGGGATCGTCATTGCGAGGAAGAATACGCCACGGCGGATGAAGAATCCAGCTGTCCGTCATCCCGGACTTGATCCGGGATCCATTTTCTGTCGTTCATTATTTAGTTATTGTTCTGACTTTTGTTCTATCAACATTTCTGGATCCCCGTGTCAAGCACGAGGATGACGGACATTTTAGCAGAATGGATTGCCACGGTTTTTTTCAAAAAACCTCGCAATGACAAACACCTTTATTTTTCTAACTTTTAACTCTAGTGATGATATCCACTTCCACTTTTTATTGATCTAATTCTATAAATCTGTTCAAGCAAGAAAAGTAGTGCCATTGAGTGAGGAAGTGTCATTTTGCTTAGACTTAGTCTCTCGTTTATCAATTCATCAATTATCCCTTCTTTAATTCCATAGGCTCAGCCAATTATAAAATTTATATCTCCATAATTTATAGATTTATTTTCCACTAAATTGTATAATTCTTTTGTACTAAATTGTTTTGCTGGAATATCTAGATAAATATTGTATCACTTTTTCTTTTTTAAAAAATCCTTTATTTTAAGGGTTTCTTTTTCTATGATTGAGTTAATTTCTCATTTTTCTGGTTTTAAAAGATCAATTTTCAAGTCTGGCATTCTCTTAATATATTCTTTTATGGCTTCATCAAAGTGAGAAAAAGAGTCTGAAACAGCAATTATTCTAAGCATAATTATTTTTTGTTAGTCAATTTTTTGCATTAAATATAATTAATTTTGTTAAAATTACAATTTGTTTGTTTTTAAGTTGATTTTTATTTTATTTTCATATAATACTTATGCTCTCAATTTAAAAAGAGACCTCTTTTTATTTCTAAATATTCCCGAAAATGGCACCCAAAAAGAAACCAGTCAAAATCGTAAAATTACAATTAAAAGCAGGACAAGCTAATCCTGCGCCTCCAGTTGGTACTGCATTATGACCTACAGGTATCCAAATAGCAGATTTTTGTAAACAATTTAATGATTCTACAAAAGACAAAATGTGAACAGTTCTTCCAGTTGTTATTAGTATTTATGAAGATAGAACTTTTTCATTTTTTACAAAACAACCACCAATGACTTACCTAATCAAAAGTGAGTTAAAACTTGAAAGTGGTTCAAAAGAATCCCATAAAACTAAAGTAGGACACCTTACAATTGACCAATTGAAAAAAATCGCTGAAGCTAAAATGCCAGATCTCAATGCAAATGATATAGATGCTGCTATGAAAATAGTTGCTGGATCCGCAAGAAGTATTGGTATTACAACTGATTTAGCGAAATAATCTAAGATTTATTATAAAATCCCCTACGAAAGGGGATTTTATGCTCTCATCGTCTAGTGGCTAGGACGGGACCCTCTCACGGTCCAGACAGGAGTTCAATTCTCCTTGGGAGTACCAAACTGAAATTTTATGATTTTTGGCATTAGTATTTGCTTTACTGATGCCATTTTTTAATAGTTCTAACGAGGATTTTTCTTGTTTTATTTTGTTTAAAAAAATAAAATTTTCCCTTTAATAAAGGCAGAAATTATTTAATATTTATTTTTTTCAAAATATAAAAAACATAATTTATTGCATTATTTAAAATTTTG
>JAQUZJ010000031.1 GCA_028691375.1 Candidatus Altimarinota bacterium
ATAATTCTTATTTTAGCTACCAGCTTTTTCTATTGTGTCAAAAAAGAAAAAATTAAAGTAATTATCTTTCTTTTTAACTAATAAAAACTAACTCATTCCAGCCACACACTTTTTATAATTAAACCTTATTATTTAACTTTTTGTGTTTATACAAAATTTTTTGTAGTTCCTATTCTATACAGTCTTTAAGCTAATTTTCTTATATTTTTTTAGGATTTCTATTTTTCCAAAATTGCTTTTATTCTTCTTACTCACGCAGAACTTGACTCTTCTTTTAATATCTTGAATTTACCAATTCACTCTGTTGATTCTATGTGTGGACCTCAACATAATTCTTGTGAAACAATTTTTCAACTTGGATCAGTTATTGTATAAACCTTCACAATATCAGGATATCTTTCCCAAAAAACTCATCTAACTCAAGAGTTTTTGGCCTCGTCTTTCGAGGTTTCTTTGAAAACAATTGTACAAGGAGCCACAATCATTTCATTCACAAATTTTTCTAGTTTCGCAATTTGTTCGTCTGTCATCCTGTCTCAATGTGTAAAATCAAATCTAATTCTTTCAGCCGTGATATTTGATCCAGCTTGGCTTACATGTTCTCCGAGGATCCTAGATAATCACTCAAGCATAATATGTGTAACTGTGTGATAAGCTGTTGTAATCTCTCCAGTATCAGCAAGTCATCATTTGAATTTTTGTTCTGCTCAGGCTTTTGAGAGTTCTTGGTGTTTTTTAAATTCTTCCTCAAATTCTTCTATTATAGAATTTTTATTATATTCTATATTTAATTCATTACTCTTTTCTTCTAATAATTCGAGGGTCATTTCAAGAGGGAATCAATAAGTATCAAAAAGATGAAACATGTCCTTTCATGAAAAAAAAGATGTTTTTTTATTTTTTTCGCTATTTTCAAGGAAACCCTTAAGCTTTTTTCTGTATTCAATATCCTCATAATTTCAATCAGGTCACCATTTTATACCAATTTTAAATTTTTTTTCAAATTCCTTTATTCAATTTTTTATAGTTTTACCAAATTTTTCTTCCTCTTTATTCAATTCATCAATGATTTTACTTTTATTAGTTTTCACTGAAATATAAACATCTTCAAATTTTGTAATGTACATTTTTGCAATTTCGGAGATTACTGGTTTTTCGTAGTTCATCTTGAAAAATTCTCTGATTGCACGGCGAATAAGTCTTCTTAAAACATAACCCTGATCCACATTTTTTGGGATTGCTCAGTCGGCGATCATGTGAGTTGCGGCTCTAAGATGGTCAGCAATAATACGAGCTCATCTTTCGTTGTAGTTTGGTGTTCCGACGATTTCTTTGATTTTAGTCAACACATCAGCGAAAATATCTGTTTCATAAACAGATTTTACTCAGTTTAAAGTTGCTGTGATTCTCTCAAGTCACATTCCTGTGTCTACGTTTTGAGCTGGTAGATTCACGAGTTTTCAGTCTGGGAGTCTATTATATTCCATGAAAACATTGTTCCAGATTTCCATCCAGTTTTTTTCGTCATTTTTGACATTTGAATCAGCTTTTGGTTCTCATTCTCACACCCAGTAAAAAATCTCTGTGTCAGGTCAACAAGGTCAAGTTGGTCAAGCTGCCCACCAATTATCATCGGCTCACATATAGCTAATTCTTGATTTTGGGATTCAAAGACTTTCCCAGACTCAAGCTGAGAAGTCGTCTCTAGGTGTGCTCTCATCTCATTCAAAAACTGTTACAGCTAGCCAAGTTGAGTCTATAGCTAACCAATCTTTGCTAGTTAGTAATTCGTAAGACCATTCAATACTTTCTTTTTTAAAATAATCTCCGAGCGACCAATTACCAAGCATTTCAAAGAAAGTGAGGTGAGAATTGTCTCAAACTTCGTCGATATCTCAAGTTCTTACACATTTTTGAACGTCAGCAAGTTTTTTTCACATTGGATGTTTTTGTCCTAGAAGATAGGGAACAAGAGGTTGCATTCCGGCAGTATTAAAAAGAACTGAAGGGTCGTTTTCGGGAATTAATGGAGCAGATTCCAAGATTGCGTGATTTTTGGTTTTAAAAAATTCTAGGTATTTTTTACGAATTTCTGAGCTTGTTATTTTCATAATTACAAAATTTAAGTAGTAAAAAAAACAATAAAAGTCAAAAAAATATCCTTTGTCATATCGAGCGATAGTCGAGGGATCTTAGTTAGAGGTCAAAATAGATTCCTCCACTACGGTCGGAATGACAGGCTTTCATACTGATTGCCAAAGGAATATAATAATGAAATTAACTGGCTCGATTGATAAAGTTTATAAGGGTTTTAATTTGCATTGTTTTAGTCTAAGTTGATAAAAACTATATTTTCTCAATAAAAATCTCATTCTTTGAATTTGTATTTGGTTACAGGTTCTAGTGTTTGACCAAGGGTTGTAAGGAAAATGCTTTTTCATTCACCATAAGGCACTATTACTTTTGCCTCAAGACTTTCTGTTATTTTTGCATTTTCTTTGTTTCAAATAATAATCAAAATATCTATGTCTCAGAAAAAATTAACCACATCCTCTGATTTTTCAATTTTGTCTACATCTACATAGGCCACATTTTTTCATTCAACCTTTAAATCAAAAACAAGACAATCTCAAATTTCTTTTGTAGTTACATAAATTCCAGACTTTTCGTATTCTCAAGGGAAATCCACGGCCATTCCATCTAGATCAATGTTACAATTTTTAAAAATAATTTGTATTTTATCATCTGTAATAAGGGCAATATTTCAATTAATTTTTGTAATTTCCATAGTTTAATCTTAGTAAAAAATAAAATTTAAAATAAAAACATTTGTTATTGGCGGGATTAAAAAATTTTTTCGCAATCTTGAATTTATTTTTGTAGTTATAATATATTGTCATGTTGTACATCCTCACAATGACGATATCACGACTTGCTACCTAAACAAATTCATATTTTTCTTTACAAGGGAATAAATATCTGGCTTGATATCTATTCCCTTTAATTCATTTAATTTAAGCCATTTGAACCCTGAAAATCTTTCTGCTTTTCTTGGTGTAGGATCCAAAATTCAGTTATATTTTACAAGAAACAAATAAACATCCTTTGTTACAGCAGGCCTGTCTTCTTTATAGGATGCCACAAAAGAATAATTTATTTTTGTTAGAAATTTGATTATTTCTAATTTGTCTTCCTCTAAACCTGTTTCTTCTCAGATTTCTCTTATTGCTGTATCCTTGGCAGTTTCTGCTGATTCTATTTTTCATTTTGGTAAAACGTAGATGACATCTCATTTTGCATTTTCCCATTCTAGAAGCAAAAATTCGGCTCATTCTGAACTCTGTCTGAACACAATTCATCCAGCACTTCTCTCAAATATTCTAGACATAAAATTTTTCAATAACTATAAACTTATTATGAAATATATTGATTTTTTAGAAAAAAACAAGTTTTTAGGAAAAGTCCATTAAAATTATTTTTAATATTATTTTTTGTATTTTTCGAAAAATTTATATAATTAACTAGCTTATTTTTTAAAAAACAAAAAGAAAGGTATGCAAAATGAGGCGCACGAATTAATAGAAAAGTTTTTCAAAAACCTAAAAATAAAGATTGATTCTATTTCAATTACTGATGATAAAGAAGAAGATAATGTGATTTTTGTAAAAATTGAAACTCCAGATTCCTGAATCATTATTGGTGATCACGGTGCCACTTTGGAAGATATAAAATATTTGCTTTCTAAAATGATATCCAAGATTCACAAGAGAAATATTATTGTTCAGCTTGAAGTAAATGATTATTTTGAAGAGAAAGACAAAAGGATGTTTAAATTCATAGATTCAAAAATTGAATTTGCAATGAAAAATAATACAACAGTTGTGCTTTCTAATTATACAGCATACGAAAGAAAAAAAATTCACAATTATATCAAAACAAAAAATCTTGAATGATTGAGAAGTTTTAGTAGTTGGCAAGAGGATCAAAGAGTTATGCATATTAGTTATATTAATCCTGACAATAGAATCAATATAAAAAATATCGATATTGATAGTATGGATATTTAATATTTAACATATTGCTGTGTTTAAAAAAATTATTACAGTATTTTTAGTAATTTCTGTTTTTTTCTGATTTTTTTATGTTAATGAAAAAATAAACTATCCTTTGCATGTCAAATTGAGGGATAGTTTTGTTGAGCATCCAGAATTTATACCAAAAGTCAAATTTGTCAAAATTACTTCGTGATGATTTGAAAATATTATTGCAGATTATTATTGGCTTTATTCTATACAATATATTTGAAAAAATGCTGTAAGTTGAGAATTTAAAAAATATTTGTATGCTCTTTTAAATTTTGTAACAGATTTAAATCCAAATTTTACCTATCCATACCAAATTTGAGAATTGATTTTACCAACTACTTCAAAAAATGAAGAAATTTCTAAAAAAGATGAAATTAAACATACAGAAGAGGCTAGAGATTTATGACTCAAATGAATTAAAAATAATTGTGATCTCAAAAAAATTGAGAAAATCAAGAATGAAAGTGATCTCAAAAAAATTTGGGGAAATGAGGAGTATAAAAATTCGTGCACAGATTCTATGATACCTTATCATCTTGCATATATTTATTATTGGTGACTTAAAGATGCTAAAAATGCCTCCTTTTATTACAAAGTAACTTGAACAAACGAAGGTGCTCCTACTTGAGCAAGAACTATGGCAGCCATAATGGCTGGTAAATCTTGAGATAGACAAAAAGCAATAATAATGTTTTTATCTTTAGCAGAAAGCATTGATGCAAATCAAAAAGATCCAAACAAACAAGGTTTGTGTGGTGAATTTTCAAAAATTTTGAAAAATATTTTAGCTCCAGTTCTTTTTAATGATGATTTTTTTAGTAATTTGAACTGAACTTTTGTAAAAAAAGTGGAAGAAAGCAGGGGTACCATAACAAAGCAATTATGAGAGGAAAATGTTGATTTTTCTGCATGAAGAACAGAAAATTATTGTTCTTATTATCTTAATAAAGCGACAAGAGAATTAAATTTGTGATATATTGAAGGGGCTGATAAAAAATTTTTTAATGATTTTAAATTTCATGCATTAATTCCAGAAGATTTATTTAAAAAATGATATATTAACTATATTCCAGTAGATTTTCAAAAAGTATCAAAATGACAATGAATAGTGTATTTTTTTAATGATGATATCAATAATTGGGATTATAAAATGGATCTTTTGAGATAATTATTTGTTGAATATAGAATATTTTAATAATTCAAAAATATCTGATTTATTTTTTTCAAAACCTATATTTTGTCTAAAATTTAATTTTCAAGTTCAAGTTTCACCTGAGGCTATTATTTTTATTCAAGGTAAACTAAATCATTCATTAGAGATTATATTATACTTTGTAGTTGTACTTAAAGGATTATAAAGAATTAAATAATTGTTTTCATATTTATCTATAAAATCTCAAATTTTAGATTCTGCAAAAGTAAAACGGTATTCTCATACTCAAGAAGTTGTATCAAATTCCTTTTTAAATCATATAGAATCTTTATTAATAGTTTTTCCTGTACCAGATATTCATACTGTTTCTCAGGATATAGTATTGTTTCAAATTATATTCCATAAAAGTGAATCCGGCGATGTTAATTTAAAATCTATGGTTTTTGTTATATCTATAGAACTACTCGAATAATTTTTAGAATTTTTTTGTATTAATTTTCCTTCATCAAAAAATAGAGGAATAATCTCAAATTGATAACTTGCTATTGACCCACTATAATCTTTTGCATAACTTTCTATTTCGTAGCTTATGATATTATCTTTACTTTTATTTATATTTCAAGGATTTTCTGCTAATAATTTTGAATCATAATCTTCTTTTGTGATTTTATCTTCAAATCATTCTCTGTGGTTTTTAATTTTCAAAAGAGCATATTCTAAAGCTCATTCGGCTCATGCATAAGATGAAATACTGGAAAAAACTATTTTATTTATTTTTCATTCTGATACATACAAATCCAAAATTCACACTGTTATCAATAGCAATATTGCTGTCATTATTATAGCTATAACCGAAGAAAATCCTTTATTATTTTGCATTATGATAATTTATTTTTAAATTTTGAAATTATTTTAAGAAATTTTTATGAAATTACAAAAATAAAAGATTCTAAGGAATTTGTTTAATATAATTTTTTAAAGTTATAATGTTTATTTTTGAAAGATCTGTTTTATTTATAATTCATTTTTCAGCTAGTTTGTTAGCTGGATAGGTTATTTTTTTTAGATCACTAGAATTATCTAAAGCATTAAGTATGGGTTCTGGATCATATGTTTGAGGTATTTCTATATCCATAATTTTTGCAATTATTTTCAAAAATCTCCACTGATTAAAGGTTTTATCATTATCTAGTGATATATAATTTTTGCTAGGAGAAGGAAAATATATATTATTCGCATCCAAAATATCTTGTATATTATTTTGCAGTAAAGGGCAATATTTTTGTGTTATTTCTGTGCATTTTAGGTAACATCATAATTTATTAGTTTCCACTTTTTTAGCATTTAATTCGTTTCATTTTAACGCTATTTTTACTTCATAATCACTTGTTTTTTCAATACTTATATTTTCTAATCATTCTACAGGTAATATCTCTCATATTTTTGCATTTTTTAACATTTCTAATATTGCTTGCAAACTATAAGTTTTTCACGTTCAGGTTTTTTGTCATTTGTTACTAGCGACAATACTGGTAGAACCTCATTGTAAGTTATATTGTTTGTTTATTTTTTGTAAATTCTCTAATATTTTTTGTAGTTGAAATACGAGTAATTGAAATTCAGATATTATATTTTTGGTATCAAATTTGATAAATAAATTATCAAAATTTACATTGAAATAAGCATCTCAATAATTTTTTATATTGGGACCTATTATTTCTTCTGCTTTAAATGAATTTTCTTCTATCATTTTTTCTGTGTAGTCAGTTTCCTTTAACAAATCCTGCATAATGACCAGCGCATCATTCAAACTTGTTCTTCAAGTAGTATTAGAAAATTTTTCATTCATATCTCCATGTATTTCTTTAAAAAAACTATTTTGTTCTTTTTTACAAATATCTAAAATATCATTGACATTTCTCTCTCTTTCTACATAAGCCGTATTTGTTGTGTCAAAAATTATTTTTAATTGATTTTTCTGATCCTTTAAACTAATTAAATTTGAGGTTAAATTTTCTGAAGCTTTTTTGTATTCTGATGAGATTTTATTAAAATTGTTTTTTGTTGAATTTAAAGTAGAATTAATGGATTCTATATCAATTTTTATAGTAGTATTTTCTTCTACTATTTTTGTTTTTTCTGTTTCTAAATTATCTATAAAAACAATTGATCCATCAAGAGCTTTTTCTTGGTTTTTTAAAACTTGTAAATTATTAGAATTTTTTTCTAGAAAATCTATTTCATTTTTGGTTAAAGTTAATCAACTTTTCTGTTTTTTTTCTAGATATTCTATTTTTTGTATTGTTTCTTTAATTTCTTTTAATTTTTCTTTTGGATCTCATCAAATCTCATTAATTATTTTTTGTTTTTCTTCCTCAATTTGTTTAATTTTTTGTTCATTTTCTTTTATTCTTTCATTTAGTTTTACCAATTCATTTTCTATTTGTAGTTTTATATCCTCAAATTGTTTTTCAAGATTTTTTATTTTTATATCATCTAATTCAGATTTTTGTTTTTCACAATCTTTTATATGTTTTTCTATTTCTTCATTTTTAACTTTATATTGCTCATTATTTTCTTCTATTAGTTTTGGGAAAGCCATTTTTAGAAGAACTTCTTTGTTTTGTAGAGACATTACATTATCACAATATATATTATGAATTTCTCATATATATTTCCAAGATATGTCTTTAGCCTCATCGGCCATTTTTAAATAGGCTTTTCCAACATCAGAGGATTCATTTTTTAAATCTCATATACCTTTAAAATTAGAGGCTTCTCATATTCAGGCTGATGATTCTTTTAAATATATAATAAAAATATCTTTATTTCCATTATATGTTTCTATATATTTTATGAATTCTTTTTGTATTCAGTTAGGATTTTTTAGGTTATCTTGATTTATTAAACATTCTTTTTTAAGTTTTGATTTAAATTCAGCTTTTAAATCAGCATATCTCTTTTCTAATTTTTCGAGTTGTTTTTTATCGGACTGAAGTCTTTCAGCTTCTTGTGTCAAATTATCATTTTCAGTATCATCCAATATTGCGTTTGTAGCAGCATTATTAATATCTCTGGCTGAAACTTTATTTCACTTTTTTAATTGTTGTTTAAAGATATTTCTCGTTCTTCCTTTTATTCCCAATTTATTTTTTTCTGGTAATTTGTTGAGCATACTTGCATTTAAGTCTATAGCACCATTTATATCCTTAACGCAAGTGATGATTTCTTGTTTGCTCATAGAAATACCTTCATCTTGTGCAATTTGTTCTATTTCGGACTTATCAACTTTTAGCTCTCTAATTGTAGCTTGTTTTAAACTATTGTCTGTCATTTGTGATATATTGTCCCCCATTTTTTTTATATTAAATTATAATCGTTGTTTATACAATTAATACCATTTTTAAGTCAATTTATTTTTTCCATTGTTTCTATTATTATTAATGCATGTTTTTGATTTTTTTGTAAAAGTTCTTTTATTTCTGTGTAGAAATTCGGATCCTCTTTTATTCTTTTTTCTAGTAGATAATCTTGTTTATTTTTTAATCAATAACATAAATCAAGTATTTTTTGTTGTTTATCATTTTTTCATTCCGTTTTTGCAATTTTAAAGATTTCTATAATATCTTTTTCTTCCTCATTTGTTATAATCAATAATCTGTCTAAAAAATTTTCAAGTTCTTCTAATGTGTCTATTTCTTTTTTAGAAAGGTCTTTCTGATTAATTTCTTGGTTTTGAGATTTTTGTTGGTTGAATTCAAAGTTATTTTCCATTTCAATTTTTTATTTTTACTCTGTGAGTTTAACATTTTTTGAAAAATAAAGCAAATATTGAACGCAAAAAATAGGCTTAAATTAAGCCTATTTTTTTAAATGGAAAGGGAACTAAATATTAATTGTTTTTTGGAATTCCATAATAATTTAGCAGATAACTCGCAATTCTTTGAAACATTATTGAAGAAGTAGTTTCACTATATACAGCCGATCTTGGTCTATCTATTCTGACAATAATTACAAATTTTGGATTTCAGGCTGGTGCAAATCATCAATAAGATGTGATTGTGTGTCCTGCAGAACCAACCTCATATCATCATTTTGAGGCGATTTGTGAAGTTCAAGTTTTTCAGGCTACATCATATCAATCTACTCATCATTTTTTGGCAAATCCGTGTCTTACTCATTCTACAAGCATTGCCACTATAGTTTTTGAAGTCTCTTCTTTTATTACTCTTCTTAGTGGTTTTGGATCATTTTTGATAGTCATTCAATTGGGTAATTTCATTGTGTCTACAATATAGGGTTGCATATAAAGTCATCAGTTTGCAATTGCTGAATATGCAGATGCCATTTGTATAAGCGTTGCTGTTATTCATTGTCCAAATGACATGGTAAAAAGTTTTGCTTGTGACCACTTTTCGTATGGTGGAATCTGACTATAAACTTCTCATTCTAGGCTTATATTTGTCTTTTGTCCGAATCAAAAATCATTTATATACTTGTAAAAAAGAGGTTTTCAAATTTTACGAATAATATCAATCATTCATACGTTACAGCTCCAATTAAGAGCGTGCAGGTATGTATTATAACCCATACATTCATTTGCAACATTACTAATTTTATAATTATCAATTTCTACATATCATTTATCCCTGTACATATCAGATGGTTTAATATCTCATGTATCGAGTCATATTGCAACGGTTACAGCTTTGAATACGCTTCATGGTTCATAAAGTGATCAAATTGAGTCATTATTATAAGCTCATGGTCAGAAATTATTTTTAAATTTATATTTTGGAATAGCAGAATTGGCGAGTTCTTTTTCAGTTGCGGATCTTAATTTAATTTCTTGTCATTTGAGTTTATAAATAGTTCCTGAGGCTGAATCTTCTATAAAAACTGGCATTCAAAGCAAATCATATCACGGGTTTGGATATTTTGCATAACTTACTTTTTCGAGATCATAGACGTCTCAATAGTTATTTGGATCATATTCATAAGAATCTGCCATAGCAATTATGGCTCAGGTTTTTGGATCCATTACAATTGCGCTTCATTTATTGGCTCTGTATTCTTTTATTCAATCCTGAAGAATTTTTGTTAGTTCTTTTTGAACATTTCTGTCTATTGTAAGTTTTAAGTCGGCTCAATTTATGGAATCTTTTTCTCAAAGATTAGTTCAGCCTATTATTCTTCATGACACATCTTTTTTTGTAATTTTTACTCATTCTTCTCATTTGAGCTGATCATTGAAATATCATTCTATTCAATATTTTCATTCGTTATCATTTGTAACAAAACCCGTTATTTGTGCCGCAAGTTTGTTTTCTGGATAAAATCTAGTTGGCTGAGATTCCAAAATTAAAAATCTATAAATACTGTTTTTTATATCAAGTAATTTATTTTTTACTGCAGTAGATTCACTTTCAACTCTTTTGTCTATTCTATCCTTCAAATCAAGGTCAAGTTTTTTTAATATACTTACATATTGTAAGTCTACTAATTTTAATTTTTTATCCAGTTCATCTTCTTTTATATTTAGTTTTGGTGCTAAAATAGAAACTGTCTTTTGTTTGTCGGTTACTTTTGTAGGATCAGCGTAGAGATTATTTGTTATAAAATATATTCATTCCAAATTCATAGCTTGTATTTCTTGCATTTGAGCTGATTCAAGATTTTCTTTTAGGATAATAGAGTCACGAAATTTTTTATTTAACTTATTTTTTACTTCTTGTCTTATAGAGTTTTTTATATAAGCTTCTTCATATACAAAATCTTCAAGTTCGTATTTTTTTACAAATGCTGAAAGTCAATTCTCGCAAGTTTCCTCATCCTTATCTTTGCATATTTGTTCAAATACAACATCTGCCAAAAAATCTTCAAGTTTTTGTTTGTCTCATTCTTGTTGCGGATCTATTGCAAGATCAGACAAGTTTGTACTTGTTGAAAAAACTCCTGGAGGTGTATTATTTGAATAAATAGTTCATCTTGTTACTGGATTTTTTATTTCTGTAATTTGTTGTTTTTCTGCCATTTTTTTATAATAATCATGGTCTATGACTGTGTATTTGAATGAACTAGAAAAAATGGCAAATGCAAATAATATAAAAAACAAAAAAACGACACTGACTCTATCAATTCAATTAAGATAATCAAAAGCATGTTCGCTTTTTGTTATAAAATTTTTTTTAAATTTTTCCCAATCCATTTTGTTATTTTCTAAGTTCTAAATATCAAATTTTTTTATTATAGACTTTGCACATAAGTTCTATACTTGGCACACTTGAGACAATTATTTTATTAAAATTTCCATTTTTACTAATTGCATCAAGAATTTCTAGATTGTTGTATTTATGTGTATAACTGTAAATATTTTTATAAAAAGAATCCTCAAGGTATACAATATTTTTGTATTTAGAGAAGTTTTGTTTCAAAAGTTGTCTTGTACCAAAAACAAAATTATGACTTTTAAAATAAATTTCTAGAAATGTTTTATATTTTTTTGTATAAGTGAATTTGTCTTTTAAAATTATTGAATTTTTTTTGAAGCTAGGGTATTTTAATAAAAAATCTTCTATTACAAAATTATCTTGAAAAATAAAAATTCCATCTTCCAAAATTGTACAAATTTTGGCTATAATATCAAGATTATTCAATCATGTTTGATTAAAAACTAAAGTATTTCGTTTTTGTAGTTTTAAATCCAAATCAATTTTTAAATTTGGTTTAAAAATAATTTTTTCTTTTTCTTCAGTAATATCCAAAAAGCTTTTTCTTTCCAAGTTTTTTATTACAAACTTTGGCAAAAATAAACTTAAAACCTTGTGAATATTTATAAAATATTTGCTTGATAAAGAATAAATTGTTTCTATTTGATAATCAGAAAGCAGGGAAGTCGAACAAGTAACATTTAAAATATCTCTTATTTCAAAATTTCTCACATTTTCCACATTTAGTTTTGCCACTATTCAATAAGAGGATTTATACTTGAGAGGAATTTCCACTAAAGAACCTATTTTTAAATAAGGTAAAATTTCGTCTGGAATCGAGTAAATAAATCACTCGTTATCTATAGAAATGTCTAAAGGGATGATTTCTGCTAGCATGAGTTATTAGAAAGTTAAAAGTAGGAAGTTTTAGAATCAGGAATTAAGGATTATGAATAAAAAAACAGTCGTCATTTCGAGATTTTTTGAAAAAAAATCGTGGTAATCTAAGTCCGCTTATTAATACTTTAGGTAACCTCCTTGTACTTTTGTAACCAATCCCGCTAAGCGGGACCAAAAGTTTTAGGGGGGATAAACCTTCAACTGGTAAGTTTTTGCTGATCTGCACCTAATCATTATCATTTATCCCCCCTAAGACCCCATTTTTCTAAGAGGGGAGCAGGAGCCAGTTATTTCTTTTTTTAATTTTCTA